>NZ_JAJNQP010000029.1:0-13845 GCF_022227985.1 Halorhodospira sp. M38 | reverse complement strand
CTGATGGAGCCGATTTTAGCCGGTTTTTGGGGCGCGGGGCGAGCGGCCCCGTGGCAACGCCTCGGCACCCTGGTTGGCTTTGATGCTGTCCGTCCCACCGCGTCTATCCCGGTGGCGGCCAGGCCATGCGGGCCAGAGACGGCATCAGTTTTCGCCAGAGCGGCAGGGCCGGGCGGGCGATGACAAAGTGCAGCCGCCGGCCAGTGCGCTGGACGCGGGCGGCCACCTTCAGCACCCGCTCGCGCAGTCGGCGCAGGCTCCAGCCCTCGCCGGTGAGCGTCTCCAGGCGGGCCCGGAGGATGTGCATCAGTTCAAAGGCCAGCAGGCGCAGCGAGAGCAGGGCCTGGCTGCGCGCCCGGACGGTGTCGTCATCGGCCACGCCTCGGGAGGTGGGCGGCAGCGACGTGCCGATGACGTCCTTGAATTCGCCCATGTGGCCCTCGGCCTTGCCGCGTTTGCGGTAGTGGGCCAGCACCCGGGTCGGTGGCCAGTCCAGATTGGTGACCAGGAAGAAGCAGCGCCGGAAGTAGTGGCCGGGCTCTTCCTGGACCACCATCAGCACTCGCCGCTCTCGGGACCAGGAGCCCGCCCGGTAGGTGGTCTCCACCACCCACTCCCGGGGCTTCTCCGCCGGGCGGCCGGGGCCGCGCACCAGATGGGGCTGGGCCAGGCGCTGGAGGACCGGGCTCTCGCGCAGCCGGCCCAGGTAGCCGATGGCCCGGCTGTCCAGCGCCTCCAGGGTGGTGCCGTCGGTGAAGCCGGCGTCCATGCGCACCACGGCGCGCTGACAGAGGTGCTGCTCGGCCTCCGCGACCAGTGCCGGGACCCAGTGGGCCGCCTCCGCCGCCGGGCCGGCGTTGCCGTCGCGCAGCAGCCCGGCGAGCATATCGCCGGTCTCGGCGCAGGAGGCGATGAGCGGGTAGTGCATGCGCGCCCCCACGTGGCCGTTGTAGGCGGTGCCCGGCTGCGCGCCACCCGTAGAGCCGGGTCCGCCTCCAGGGCGTTGACGTCGGAGAAGTCACCCCAGCCCTGAGCCTGGAGGAGCAGGACCGAGCGCACCAACTCATCGAGGGAGTGGAGCGTCCGGGTCGGGTCGCGGAAATCGGTGAGCCGGGGCATCAACGTCCGGAGCAGACCGCTGTGCTCCAGGGCCTCGCGCAGCAACAGGGCACCGGCATCCGAGCTCAGACGCTCGTCCCGGGCCTCGACCTTCACGGAGCGGTTGAACGTGGGCTCGAGGAGCGATAGGGTTTCACTCAAGGCGTGTCTCCTTCCTTTAGGTCTGTTTCTCTTTCAAGCTACTGATTCTAAAGGATGCAAGGGGGCACGCCTACCCATTTCAGGCTGAGGCTGATGAATTATCCGGGATCAAAGGATCCGCTCCCACAACGCCATTACACGCTGTTCAGAAAATACCTCCCGCACCGCGACCGCCTGCTCACCCAAGCGCTGCCTCCACGCCTCATCCGCGATCAAACGCCCGATTCCCTCCTCAAGTGCCTCGGCATCCTCTGCCGGAACCAGCACCCCGTTGACTCCATCCTCAATCACGTCCCGCGGCCCGGTATCACAATCAAACGCGATGCTCGGGCACCCCGAGGCCATCGCTTCCAGCAGCACATTGGGAAAGCCCTCGTAGCGCGAACTAAGCACGAAGAGGTCGGCCCGCTGGTACCAGTCGGCGACATTGCCGACCCGGCCGGGCAGGTACAGGCGCCGCGCCATTCCCACCTCCTCGGCCAGCCGCTGCACCGAAGCCCCGCCGCCGCAGACCGCCTCCGATGCCGGGTCGATGCCGAGGATCACCAGGTCCCACTCCGGCCAGTCGGCCGCCAGACCGGCGAAGGCCTGCACCAGCTGATCGAAGCCCTTCTGCTCCGGCTTGCTGCCCACGGCCAGGATGACCTTGCGCTCCGGCGATACCACACTCTCCGGCGTCACCTCGGGAGGGAAGGAGGGAATCGGCCAGACCACCGGGTTGGGGATCACGTGCACGTTGCGCGCGCCGGTGTGGCGCTCCAGCCAGGCCGCCGCCTGGCGGGTCTGGGCAACGTGGCCGGCGGCGAAGCGGTAGACGAACCGGCGAAGCAGCGCCCAGGGGCGTCCGGTGGCCTTGCGTCCGGGATAGTTGCGCTCGGAGCCGTAGACCCGCACCGGCAGACCGATGGCCGCGAGGATGGCGAGCACGATGGAGGTGGTCATCATCGCCACCACCACATCGGGCTGATCCGCCTTCAGGGCGCGGCGCAACGCCCGCCAGCGGCGGAAGTTGGCGGTAAGCTTGCCGAGCCCACGATTGACCCCCGCGAGATCGAGGGTAACGCGACGCACACGGGGGGCGAGTGGGTAGAAGTCGCGCTCCTCCGAGGTCATGGTGATCACGCCGACTTCGTGGCCTTGGTCCGCCAGGTGGCGCGCCAGGGTAGCCGTAACGCGCTCGGCGCCGCCGCCGGTGAGGGAGTGGATGTAAAAGAAAATCTTCATCAAAGCAGGTCGGCTTCGATCCGCTCAATCTCGTGTGGAGTCAACCAACTCTTGTACTTCCCGATATTCTTCTCCGAGAGACTCGCCTGATAAGACGACGGGGCAGAACCGTCCAACCCAAAATGGTCACATAACGAGATAACAGCAGCCTTGTTGTTGCAGACAAAATTCTCGAACGGCAGTTTCATCACCACACCTTCGTCGACTGCAGCTATTCGCTGTTGCAATGCTCGGAACCAGTTGATGAATTCCTCAACATCTTGTGCCTTCTTGAACTGCTTGAGTTCCGCGAACTGGTCACGAGGGTCGCGCGTCACCAACACCACCTTGCGTCCATCGAAATACTTGCTCGATTCGACGGGGTTCCATCCCGACCCCGCCTGGTTCAGCAACACAGGCTTGTGAGATGAAGGCTGAAAGAGACGGTCGTGCATAGATTGTGCGGCGACAACCAACTCATCGACGGGAACCAGTATATGAGTTGGGACAGCCTGCCTGTGGTGACCCAGATGCGCCTTCAGCCACCACAAAAGACGACGGCTGTTCGATTCCACCAACTTGTGCCAATCCAGCTGCATTGGCATACGGGCCGCAGTGACTTCATCCAGAAAAATCTCGACGGCGGACAAGAAATCAGGGATACGTACCGCGTAACCCTTTCCATACTGGCTGCGTGTTGAGGGTCGTGCGAGCTTCCGAGCCAATTCAACAAAATGAATCACGGCATGATCGGAAATGGCATGATGAAATGCTTGGCCAGCAGCGGCCTCCAACGTCATCAGTCCGCTGGGCGCCTGGGGCAGAAGGTACTCAGCACCGTGGAGCGGTTCGTCAAGGTCTCCACGTCCAGCCAAATAATCGAAGACTGCACCGGATCCTGAATACGTGGTCCCAAGAACGATAATGTATTTTGGTTTGCCTGTTTCCTGACTCATAGGTAGCTATTCAAGTACTCCGCAATCATGCGATTGGCGTTTGGTGAGTGGTGCGAGCGTGTATACAGCGCCTCGATGTCGTCACAACCGGCAAAGATATCGGCCTCATCCAGAAAGGTGATGCCAGGGAATTGTTCCGTGGCCCTGGCCATCGCCGATGTCCAGGGCAGTTGTTCTGCCGCCTTATCTGTGAGGTACTCCAGGCTGCGCTTGTGATGTTGCAGCAAGAAGACCGGCTTGAAGCCGTGATGCTCCGCCAGCTGCTGATAAAACGCCATCATGCCCAGGAACAACGCTTCATGGCTGCGCCAGAAGCTGATCTCGTATTCAAATGTCTTGTAGGGCGGTGGGTTTGAACCCATACCGAAACGTGCAGCCACCTTTTTCGGCAACTGGCGGATGTAGTAATCGATCCGACTCTTGCGCCAGAAGCCGTAGTGTTCATCATGGGCTCGGAAGTGGTTCCGGTGCTCAGCCAGGCTCAGCAACTCTTGCTTGTTGTCGAGGGGGTACTCCACCCGATACAGTCCGCCATCGTCCCCACCTAAACGGAAACGCGGCTTGATCGCGAAGAGGTTGCCGGGCTCCAGGTAGTGTCGATAGACCGAGACGCATCGCGCCATCGTGATGGAGGTCACTGCCAGAACAACCGATTCACCCGGATCCTGCGGATAATCCCGCTGCAACCGCAACAGGGCCTGATCGAGGCCGTAATTGCCGACACCGTAGTTGGCTACACGCGTGCCTCTCAGTTCACCCAGATACCACGGGAAGGTTTCGTCATCGTGGACGTCACGGCACATACAGTGACTGGCGCCGAAGGCACTGACCTCCGAGCGTGCTTCAGGGTAGCGGCAACTCCGGGAACCTTTCTCGTCCGTGGAGAATACAGCCAGGCCGGATGAAGACTTCTTGGCAGTGGAAGAGCGATCGGACTTGTCCACCTTCGTGCAATTAGGCTGATTGCACCAACCCAGTTCCGGATCCCAGGACTGGAAGCGGTCAATGGCCACCTCCTGAACCAGCGGAAACTCTTGCACCTGCGGTGGTCTAAGCAACTGACCGATCTGCCTCATGCGTTGGACATAACGCCCGGCGGTTCCCTTACGGTACGCACCGGCGGAAAAATAACTCTGCTTGTCAGCGGACTTCAGTGGTGTCTTCCAATCCCCATACAGGGCTTCCAGGAACTCATCCACAGGACTGGGTGCCGGGAAGTCATGGCCGCGAAACGTCACCGTCTCTGGCGTTTCAAAAAATCGAGCAGGGACTTCGGTCATCATCCTGGCTCGGAGGCTGTCACTCTCCTTGAGATAACGGCCCAATATCTCGTACTCAGTCCCCCAGCCCGCAGCAACGATCTTGAAATTCTCCTGGGATGAATCGGAGGAGGCAATGACAAAGCCGGCGGCCAGCAACCCTTTGAGAAGCGCGCCCTCCTTCTCGCGAGCTTCTTCCGTGAGCACGGTTACCTCGACATCCCAATCCCACGGAATAAAGTCGCCATCACGATAAGCGCCCAGCAGGGTACCGCCGCTCAGAAACCAGCGTTCAAGCGTTGCACCGAGCACCTTGCTCAGCACCACAAGTCCATCCATTTGCCTGGAAAGCTCTTCGGCGGAGCGGATTCTCAGCTTGTCGTTGTTCTCAATACGGCTCATTGTCTCTCCCGAGCATTCCTTCCCGTTTGCCGCTAACCCGCACGCCAAAACTCCGTCGCAGCGGCTAGATCAGCCTCGCAATCCACCTCGGCCCAGCCGTTCTCGATCAAAGCCGCCCGTGCCTCCCAGCCGCTGTCGATCAGGTGCTGGATGAAGCTGGTCATGTACATGTTGTCGTAGTCCTTGCCATCATAGGTGGCGTCGCGGTCCATGGCGCGCCATGCTTCGGGCAGTTGCGCCACGTGGTCGGCGCGGATCTTGATGAGTCCGGTGTACTGGCCCTGAATATCGTCATAGCTCTGCGGCTTTTTGCCCAGCTCCACCACCCGGTCGCCGTCGGTGAGCTTCAGGGTCTCGGCATCACTCAACGGATCGTCCATGCGCGCGGCCCAGTAGCGGCGCCATTCGCGGTCCACCGCCAGGGCGATGGGGGCGTCCACCGCCTGCAGTGCCCCCAGCACCCGTGGCTCGTAGACGATGTCGCCGTATCCGATGATGAGGTCCGTATCCCCCGTCATTACCGCCTCGGCGGCAAACAGGGTGCTCACCATGTTGGTTTCCGCGTAGCGCGGGTTGAGGTGCAAAGTCGTGTCCGGGCGCTCTAGCTGCTCGGCGCGATAGCCACCGACGATATGGATGTCGTCGACGCCGCCGGCGCGCAGAGTCGCTAGTTGGTGCTCCAGCAGCGGCTTGCCGGCCAGTTCCACCAGGCACTTCGGCTTGTCGTCGGTGAGCGGGCGCAGGCGGGTGCCCTGTCCCGCCGCCAGGATGATGGCTTTCATGCGGACTCCAGAAAATGTCGAGTGATGAGTTCCCGGTCGGCGCTCGCCACCGGCGTGTCGCGTTCGGGGTGCCACATGATCCCGAGCCACGGACGCTCGCGGTGGCGCAGTGCTTCGACCACGCCGTCGTCGGCCCATGCGACGGCTTCGAGGGCGTCGCCGAGATCGGCGTCGAGCAGGCCGTGGTCGTGGTAGCTGTTGACCTCGCGGCCAGCGTCACCCACCAGCGGGCCGTGCACCCGGTGGCGCACCGCCGTGTGGCCGGAGACCGGCCGCAGGCCGCCGCCCTGGTAGTGGTTGAGCATCTGCATGCCACGACAGAGGCCGAGTACTGGCAGGCCCTGGGCGGTGGCGTGATCCAGCGCCGCCCACTCCAGCGCGTCGCGCGCCGCGGCGCTGCCGATGTCGTTGCCACCGGAGAGCAGAATGCCGTCAGGAGCCAACGCGGCCAGATAGTCGGCCGGGACGCTGATGCCGGAGGCCAGCGGCAACGGCAGTAAGCCGAGTTCCCAGAGCAGCGCGGCCAGCCGTTGGTCGAGGGCGTCGCGCACCTCGTCCCGCCCGGCCACGGCGTCGCACCGCTGGCTCACCGCGATGCGCGGCCGGCTCACCGCACCACCCGCAGCAGGCCGTTGACCGGCGAGAGCTCCAGCACCCGCGCCCGGGCCAGTTCCCGATAGCGCTGGTCGCCGATGCCGATGGCCGCCGGCAGCCCGAACTCCGCCGCGCGGATGGCCATGTGGGAGTTGGCGCCGCCGTAGAGGGTCACCAGCCCGGCGATGCCCTGGCCAAAGAGCCAGTCGTAGCCAGGATCGGCCTGGGGGATGAGCACGATCCGCCCGGCCACCTCCAGTGCGGTGTCGGCTGGGTGTTCGCTCAGATCGAGACAGTCTGCGGTGACCGTGCCCGAGCCGATGAAGTTGGGCCGGTCGGCGCCGATGACGAAGGCGTCCAGCTCCGCCTCGCGGGTGAGTAGTGGCGGGAGTTCGCAGGCTGCCGCCAAACGCCGTGCCTCGGCCTCCTCTTCGGCGCGCAGCCGCAGGTGGCCGGCGATGGCCTCACCACTCCGCGCCGTGGTGCGCAGGGCCAGCAGCTCGTCCAGCGGCAGATCACCTACCTGCTCGCGGTCGAGGCCGTAAGCCGCGCCCACCTCGGCCAGCGCCTCCAGCGCCGCCGACAGGTTGCGGCTAAAGACGAACTTGGCGTATTCGCGCCCCTCGATGGCCCGGCGCAGGAAGCGTTCCACCAGCTCCGGCTCGCACGGCAGCCCCAGCTCGCCCAGCGCGGCGGAGAACGCCGTTCTCTCGGCCTGCCACGGCCCCGGCTCCGCCTCCTCCAGCGTCGCCTCGCGGGCGTGCTCCACCAGCGGGCGCAGGAAGCGCTCCGGATCGGCGTCGTAGCGCGGCGAGGTGATGTCGTAGGTGCCGGGGCGCAGATGGCCGTAGCGCGCCACGAACGCCGCCCACTCCATGGCGCCGTCCGCTGCCGCCCGGGCGTCGGCGGTGAGCTCGTGGCTCACCGTGTGGACCGTGGAGAGGAAGCTCTCCCGCGCCTCACCACTGATGATCCCGCACGCCTCGGCCTCACGCAGCAGGGTCACGGCGACAAAGCCGCTGCGCGCCAGGTGGGCAAAGGGCAGGGTGCCGAGCCGACGGCAATCGTCCAGCAGCAGCCGGGCCCGCTCCAGCGGCACCAGCCGGTCATCGGCCATCAGCGCGTCGAAACGCCGGCCAAGTGCGTCGATGCGGGCAAGGTCTGCGTCGCAGCGCTCGAACGCCCGGGCGGTGATGGCGCGCAGCCCCTCGCGCAGCTGTGCCACCTCCTCCGCGCTGAAACCGCCCGCGTCCCGCAGCCGCCGCTCCCAGCCCTCGAAACCGGGGGCCAGGCACGTGGGCACCACCTCGAACTCCACCTTGTCGTGGAGCTCTGGGCGCTCCCGCAACCAGTCGAGGTAGAAGTTCAGCAGCCGCCCGGCCAGCGCATCCGGCAGGCTCGCCGGCAGGAACGAGGCGAAGCTTGCGCGCACGTCGACATAAGGGTGGCCGGCGAAGGTCGCCAGCAGCGGCGCCGGGCGCACATCGCGATAGCCGTACTCGGCGCGCTGCACCGCCCACACCTCGTCCATGACCAGATAGCGGTAGAGACTCGCGGCCAGTGCCCCCGGCGCGGTACCGATGATCTCCGCCGGGTTCCAGTCCGGCATCACCCCGAACAGCGGCGGCGCATCTCCCGGCAGGTGCGGCGGCGCCGGGGCCAGCGTCTGCCAGGCGTGATGTGCGGACGCCATGGCCGTATCGAAGGCATCGTCGTCGAGTTCATTCCCCTTGGCGTCCACCGCGATGGGGCGGACCTGGAGGATGTGCACCGTCCCCGCGCCATCCACCGCGAACTCCACATCCAGCGCGTCGTAGCCGAGCAGCCCCTCGATCTCGCGCAGGGCAGCCACTAGCGCGCCCAGTTGCGGGGGGGCCTCACCGGCTTCTCGCCGCAGCAGCAGCGTATGGTGGTCACCACTGGCGCCGCTGGTGATGGCCTCGGTGTCGCCACTGGTCTCGTAGTTGACCACGTACCACGGCGCGCCGTGCTCCAGGGTGCGGGTGAAGGCGACGCCGCTGAGGCGGACGTCGGGGACCATGGGCTGGATGAGCACCTGGTCGTCGTCGGTGACCGCCTCGCCGTAGGAGGCGACCACCCGTGCTACGGCCTCGGCAAGACCGGTCATCGGATCGACATTGAGGACGCTGTCGTAGCCGCCGGCGTTGGAGGCGTGGAAGGAGTCCTCGCTACGGGCGCTGGAGCGCACCACCAGCCGCTGCTCGGCGAAGCGCTCGCGCACCCGCCCCAGCACCGCCTCCGGCTCGGCGCGCCATTCGGCCACGGTGCAGGCCACCTGGTCCTGGATCACGGCGTTGCAAACCATGCCCTGCAGCCGGCTCAGCGTCTCTGCCTTGGTGCCGAGGATGAAGTGGGCGATGTCGCGCGGCTCATTGAACTCGGCCCAGTCGCCCGCCACGTCCACCGCCGCCACCGAGAGGCCGGCTGCGCGCAGATATTCGATGTACTCGGAGAGGTGGCGCCGGCGCAGGCTCTCGGGGCCGCTCTCCCGCAGCTCCTCAAGCCACGCTAACGCCCGCGACGAGAACCAGACCAGGCCGATGAACTCGCCATCGGCCCAGTCCAGCGGCAGATCGGCGCCAAGGCGCTCCACCCGGTCGCCATTAACCATCACCTTCTCGCAGCGGCGCAGATCGTCCGTACCGCGCCCGGCGTAGCGGTGCTCCCAGGCGCTGTCCCAGGCCACGGCGATGTCGGCTTCAACCGCCGCCAAGGCCGCCGGCACCGTCTCCCGGAACAGGATGTCGCTGTAGCAGACCAGCAGCGGCTGCTCGGCGGAGAAGGGCGCGGCCAGCAGTGAAGCGCCGCTGCCGGTGTATTCCCAGTCGGAATTCTCGACGACCGGCAGCTCGGGGTAGCGGGCGCGAATGGCCTCGGCCTGGTAGCCGGCGACGAAGATGGTCTCCTCGGCGGCGCAGCTGGAGGCGTCGAGCAGCCACTGCAGCATCGACGTGCCGGAGCGCGGCTCACGCAGGGCGGCAGGAAGCTCGCCCCGGTGCGGGGCACCGGCACCCAAGATGATCAAATTGGGACTTTTGGTCATTTAATAGTTAACAGCTTATTCAATCACAGTGGGTTTTCTTTAAGAAAAGCGTTTGTCATAAACGCCTTCAACCAAGCATAGGCAAGTGCGTATATGGCGAAAAAGATAGATGCGAGCACGTAGAACTCAAGAAAGCCGCCAATGAGGGACAACGCGAAGAAAGGAAAACTAACCCCTTGCCACAAGCCAAGCAAATACAAGATCAATTTCTCAATTTTCTTTGTTGCATGCTTCACCAGCTCACTCATGCCTGAAACTAAACCAGTCGTTGAGAGAGACCCGGCCTGTTTCCTTACCCTATTCTCGTAATTCGTTTTTTGTTGTTTTACGCTTTGGCTCAACGAGCCGATAATGGGAACACTTACAGCACACAGGATCAGAAACTCAACAGGTATAACTGTATTGTGTTCATATGCAATGAACAACCAGACTACGGCAACCCACTTTGCTGCATTTATATATTTTCCGAACTGACTATCGAGAAACCGGCCCCACCCAGACCTTTTATCGAGTGCTCTTGCAACAGTGCCATCGGCATAATCCAGCAACTGCGACAAAAAGAGCAGCAGAATGCCAAGCATGGCTTGTGACAAGGCAATACATAGGGCGCCAATCAAGCCCGTAAAAAGGCTTAGCCATGTAACGAAGTTCGGCGCAACCCCAAATGCGATAAAGGGATAGGAAAGAATGTTCCCACCAGGTCGAAGAACGAACTTCGCCCACAAGTTTGCATCATTGCCTTTGGTATGATTTTTATTTATTTTCCATGGAGACTTCATCATTTACCCCGCGCTAATTTTTTGATTTTTTAACTAACAAGGCTCGCTCTGAAAGGAGCTTGCACTCAAGCCCCCCGTGAATGCCGAGAACATGCTGGAGGCGCTTGACGCGTTCGCTAATATCGGCGGCATCCATGGGTGGGAACTTGTAGTTCTCCTTGGCCGGCCCGAACCTGCTTGGAAGCGCTTTCCGGAGTGACGCGACCACTACCCCCCTTAGCTTGGCCAGCTTCAGCTCCGCCTGAAACCTCGTCCAGTTGCATGGGCGCGACAACTCCCCATTGTCGAGGCTTTCCCAGACCTTGACGATCTTTTCGGCGGCCAGCTCCTCGCCGTCCAAGTAAACTTTCTTGGCTACTGACTCGGGTAGTGCTTCTTCACTTTTAGCGCCTCCACCAGACCGAGAGGCATGAAAAAGTTGATTGACTATATCCGATAAATCCTCTAGCGATTCGACACACACACCCAGTTCATTCGGAATATCCCGGGCGTGCTCCTGCTCAAACGGGAGATACGTCACCACTGGCTTACCGGAAACGGTCGCTTCAAGCGCAGTGGTACAGCCATTGTGCATCACGGCGAAGGCGCTGTTGACCCATGCGGTGATCGAGCCTTCCCTGATGACATGTACATTGGGAATCCCTTCAAGATAGACATTCCATGCCTCGACACTTTCAACCGGGTGTGGTCGTAACACAATGTCATATCCGTCGTTGGATGCGGCCAAGTGACGAATTGCCTCGATAAAGGCCAGCGTCATACGGTAATCTTCCGCAATGCCGACAAATTTTCTTGAGAACATCTCCGGGTCACGCTGGTAATAACCCGCACGTCTTTCGAATCTAATTCTTTCGTGAAAAGGCCGCACGTTATTAGCAGTGCCCATATTGGACGACACCAGCAGGAATGGTTTCTCAGGCATCTCTCTCGGGAAACCCCAAAATTGCGAAAAGCGCGGCCTCCACAGATCGGCACGCGGGGAGCCCGTCTGGTGTATCTTCGACGAGTAGTTCGGATAGACGCGCTTGAGAGTAACAGTATCCTCCGTTCCCCACCCAAAGACCGCTGACGCTTGATCTATGGTCTCTCCCGAATACCGAACTTCAGCAAATTTGTCGTACCCGTGATCGATCAGGCCTCCCTCTTCATCAATGCTCGTGATCGGGAACCCTCCATCGACCAGGGTTTGATGACGTGCAATCTTCTTGTCGCAGGGGGTCAGGGACTTGGTGTGGAACACACCCGGCGCCAGGGCTGCGCTCTGCACCCCTTTCATGATCGTGCTCATCTCGGAGATGAGTACATCGTGCCCCCTCGAGGCGGCCACGACTGCCAGAAGCAGCTTGCTGTCCAGCTCTCGCGCGGCGATTTCAATATGCTGATAGATATTCATCCCGAAGCCGGCCCTTCTGCCTCAAGCAGAACCTGAAGATTAACCAACCGGCACAACTGCATCCCATCTGTCTTGTTCAGCCCATCGGGTTCGACCCTTAGTTCAAGGCAGTCATAAAGACGATTCAGGTACATCCGGCACTCGTCGTCATCGACATAATTCAATAGGGTGCGCTCCACCACGCCATCCTGATGACCCAACACATCTCTCAGACTACGCAGATCATCAATTCGTATGGCATGGCGACTCGTTGATGATTTGGCCTGTTCCTTGCGGTGTTGTTTCAGGAGACGTTTTGCAAGGCGCTTTATCAAACGCGCACCGTACCTCGCTATCTGCGATGGAAGATCAATCCAACCGCCACCCAGGACCTCATGTCGGACCCTGCTGTAGGATACTCCCAATTGACTGCGAATAATGCCGTGCAGAAACCGTTTGGGCATCAGGAGATCCCGCAGACCGAGGCGGTAAGACAGCAATTCAACCGCCACCGGGCCCTCCGAGAACGGGGTACATATCACGAGCCCCTCGTGGGTACCGTTGTTGAGAAACTGCTGCTGGATGCTACCGATTGTCCTCACCCAACGTGCAAGCCTTTCGGCATGATTCACCTTCTGTCCGGAATGGAGACGGGCGCTGTTCAGTTCCGGATAGACCGCGATCTGAAACCAACGGGTGGCCGGCACCACATAATGCTTGTGTTTGTAGTCCATTACTACATGTCCAACTTGGTTTGCCAGCGCCCCCGCATCAGCACCATGCTCACTAAGACCGGTATAGCTTTCCACTACACCGGGCGGCAGCCCACCGCTCAAATCACTTTTATTTGTCACCTGAAGGAACGCGTAATACAACACGGTTTTGCGAAAGCGCGGAGGAACCCCCTCTGCCATCCTCACGTACCGCATCAGACCGGTCGTGAAGGAGCTAGGTGCGTAATGGTCAACATGAAACATCATATCCGAGTTCTGTCCCGTCAGTACCAGTCGTGGTTTTCCACCGTCGGCTTCAACCGGACAATATTGAAATCCATGTTTCATATAGCCAACGCCGTTCAGTACGGCCAGTCCTGTCTCCGCCCTTCTTCTCGCATCTGTAGCGGAAAAGCCTTCGATGGGCTCGATAAAATCGATGCGAAACCCGGCACGTCTTGCAATCTCACATGCCATTTTCTTTTCAGGGATTTTCCCTCTATCGATGTAATACCCATGGGTTCCCTTGTTCAAGCCATTCTTGTGCAGCAACAGGAGCGCGGTTGAGTCCACGCCACCCGAAAACGACATCGTCGCGGTCGCACCAATGTCTTTACAATATGATTCGTAAATATCGGCAACGGCCTGCATTTTTTTTGCAAGGTCGGCATCCTGCCGCCTTCTCGTTTTGGGTTCCTTGTTAATCAGGAAGGTCTGAAGCCTGGCCTCTCCTGGAGCAAATTCCACATAGAATCCAGGCGGGCACCGGTGTGTTCCCTCGACAAGCCCCGAAAATGGCGGCCGGATCACCGACTGATGCGAGAGAACGGCATTCATGACAGCCCCTTCGGTCAGCTCACCTCCCGTGTGAAGCGCAGCTCGCAGAAACCGGCCCTCTTGATTGGACACGAGGTATTCGTGCTGCTTCTCACCTTCTCCAAGCACCGGCATCCAGTAAAACCCGCTACTCGCACACGAAGCAAAGAGCCAAATCACATCAGCGGCCGACACCTCGATTATACAGGGACCAACGACCCCTCTCATAAAAGTGGCCAGTGCATCCGCGCCACCACGTTCCCATTCGCTCTCTAAAGTGGACTGTATGCGCTGCGATTTGACAGAGGTGTCGCCGTCTGTCCAGCCCATCAACATACCGTGAACGGACAACTCGACACGCTGTTCACTTTTCCGGCTTGGTCCTGAATATACAGTCTTGTGCATCAGCATAACGATCTCTTCGATTACTTCCAACTAACTGTCAAGACCCGCTACGTGGTCCTGAGCAAGACGAACGCCTGTACCGCCATGGATGCCGTTGAAGGCTTAAGCCGGCAGCTCAGAAAGCCGCCAACCATTATCCGGCAGGGTTTCACCTATGACCGCGGCAGCAAAATGGCCTGCCACGAAGAGCTGGCCCGAGGGCTGAAACTTGATATCTGGTTCGCCGATCCGCATGTGCCG
>NZ_JAJNQP010000028.1:0-14548 GCF_022227985.1 Halorhodospira sp. M38 | reverse complement strand
GCCGAGGGCCTTCGAGACCGATTGGCTAAAGTCTCGCCAGCGCCAAAGCGACCACACATCAGGGGGTTACACTTGCCCCTTCCATTACTCAGTGGGTTATGCCGGATCTTCCATTGCCTGTGCAGAATTGGACCGTACCAGTTCTGCGTCGCGTGAGATTGTCAACCGGTATTCGGCGGTAGCGCCGGCCAGAAACCGACCGCGCCCTGGGCTGTCAGGGTCGCAGCTACGCGCGCTGTCCGGCGGTCCGGCCTCCGATGGCCGCGCGCAAGACCAGACCATCATCGATGCCCCGCCCCAGGATCAACCGCCGCCGTTGGCGGCACTTGCCCCGGGCAGCTCCTGAATGAAGTTGCCCCGACTGCGGCTCGTCACATAGAGCCGGCCAGAGTGAACCGCGAAAAGCGCCTCCACGCTACTGTCATCCCGCACCTGCGCCCCGCCCGATGTTGCCAGGGCGTTCCGTATCGCTGGGCCGATATCAAGGATTTGGTCCCGATCGAATCCTGCCCGGAGCATCGCCTCCGCCAGCTCATCGGCGCCTACCGGAGTAGCCTGGCCAACCGTGATCGGCGTCACCGCCTCCCGGCTCATGGCCACGCCCCGCTCTGCGGTCGCGCAGCCGCTCAATCCCAGGACGACCAGAAGCGCAAGCAGCAGCAGGCGCGGCCGACGCCGACTGCTCGCCTCTGCCCTGGTCATTCGTCCCTCCTTGCCCCGGTCTCCAGCCGGCTGAGGGCCGCTGCCAGCGCATCCCGGAACTCGTCCTCATCGATAACCTCTACCGGCGGCAGCTCGCGGCGTCCGTCGCTGAACAACCGATCCGACTCCTCGACGAGGGTGGCGGTCACGAACACGGCCACCTGCCGCGCCTCGTGGTCGAGCTGATCACTGCGGAAGGCGCGTCCGAGCAGCGGCAGCCTACCAACCCCCGGAACGCCGGTTCGCGTAAACCGCGAGCGCGTATCCACCAAGCCTGCCACGGCCGCCGTCCCCCCGTTCTCGACCTGCACCGTACTGTGCGCAGTGCGGCGGCTGACCACCGGCAGGTTCGACGCCCCCCGCCCGACCACATCGCTGACCTCGATATCCATGTCCAGGGTCAGCTCGCCGTTCGATCCGACCTGTGGCGTGATCGCGAGGACGGTTCCGGTCTCGATCTGCTCCAGCTGCGCGCGCGCGAAGGTCGTCGCATCCGTGGTTATCTCGAACCACTCCTCGGTGACGACACTGATCTCCGCCTCCTTGCCGTCCTGGGCCAACACCTGGGGGGTGGAGACGATGGTGGCCTCCTCATTCTGGGTCAGCATATTGAGCGTCATGGCCAGGGCGTTGGTGAACTCACGCCCCGGCGTGAACCCGATGCGCAGCCCCCAGGGCCAGCTCGGGCTCGTCTCGTCGTCGATGAACGTGCCCGCAGTGGCGGTGGGGAAGTCCCAGTTGACGCCAAAGTCGAGCAGATCCCCGCGCTCGAGCACTACGACCCGCGCGTCGAGCATCACATGCTGGCGCGGTATGTCGATCGTATTGATATCCTCAAGGATCCGATCCGCGAGGTGGCGCGGCGCGCTGATTGCCAGGGTGTTCGACTCCGGATCGGCGCGCACGTATTCCTCGAGTGAAGCCGGCAGGAGCGCAAGCGTCTTTTTGGCACGGGCATGCTGCAGCTTGACGATGCGTGTGCGGTGGATATACGGCGTTTCGGTCGATGCAGGGCCCGGGGGCACATCAAGCCGACGGATCATTCTCAGGATTTCGGTCCGGTTTTCTTCCGGAGCGGTGACGGCAATCGTATTGCGACCGGGGTCCGTTCTGACGAAACGTTGCAGATTCTCAGGCAAAAGATTGCGCACATTCTCGGAGCGAATGAACTCGAGCGCCACGAATGTCGTGGCCTTGTCGTTACCCTGGTCGATAAGGCGCAGGTCGGCCACGATACGCTCCATGAGGTCAGTGGGCGCAGTGACTGCGAGGCGCTCGGATGCCTCGTCCACGCGCACGTAACGCTGCAGGGGCTGGGCGAGCAGGGACCGCGCCGAGTTCGGCGTGAGGTTGTCGAGCCGGATCAGCAGGGTCTGCGCAACATCCGTGAAGAAGTCCGCCGATGCGTCGGGGTTGAACACGAGATAGTAGTCCGGCTGTCGCGAGACCCGAAAACCGGTTCCGGCGAGCACACGATCCAGCGCCCGCTCCAGCTCGACGCCCTCGAGACTGACCGAGATGATGCCGCTCACACTCGGGTCGGCGATGATGTTCACGCCGGTCTGCGCGGCGATGTCTTCAAGCGCCTGGCGCAGATCCGTCTGGAAGAAGACGTTGTCCACCGTCGGGGTCTCGTCTGCGGACGCCGTCGGTGGCAGAGCGATGACCATTGATAACGCCACGAGGCATGTCGCCGCGACGCCCCTGAAAGCTGAATTCACTGCCCCTCCAAGCCGCAGAGTCTTTACTCTTCCCTGGCGGTAATCGTCACCTGCACCTCGCCGCGGTAAATCCCGGGGTTGTCAAAACTGCGTGAGGCGACATCCCCCCACATCACGCCCGGCACCACATGAACCACGCCGGATATTGGCCCCTCGGCGGTATCTACTCTCGAAGTGGCGTGGTTCGCGGGATTCGTGCCACAGGGGTTTCCCAACCCGGCAGAGGAAGGCCCGCGTCCTCCGGATTCCGGCAGCTCGATGCACAGATAATAGGGCAGCTCGGCCCCGGTATCGGAGAGCGCCTTTCCCGTGGGGCCGGTCCTGGAAGCCCGCCCCACAGGGCCCTCCGGCGGTGCATCCAGCACGGCGCCGGGCGCGGCCGAGACCGTCACTCGGGCGTTGCCGGACACGGTGAAAGGGACCTGCGCGCTGTCCAGATGCGGCGCAGGCCCGCGCGTGAACGGGCCGCTCCCTTCCAGCCCCTGTGCGCGGCTAGGGATGTGCAGCTCGAACGCGGTGCCTTCGGGAAGCTCGAGCTGGGCGATGGGAGTGACGCGGATGGATATGTTTATCTTGGCGGTGTCGTCCGCAGCTGAGGCAGGTTGCGCCATTGGTACACCCAGTGCGAGGACCAATGCGCTGATCACCCCCGCCTTGATTAAGCTCCAACTCACTTGCTGCAGCCTCGGTTACAGGGCCGCCCCGCAGCTGAGCGTGCCACGTCACAAGGCATCGGCGGAAACCGTTATCGTCACGTGCCCTGTATACACCCCAGGGGATGGAATACCACCATGTACGGTCCAGTTTTCATTGGCCTCCAAGTGAATGACCCCTTCCCGTTCATAGCCGGTTTGTGTCAAATCGACCGTCAGGCCTGGAGTCGTCGGACCTGGTTCGAAACCTGGAAGGGTCGAAATCTGGACCGGTGAGGAGGGCTGCCCAAATCGCGGGAAGCGAAGCTCGATCGCGTACCCAATTTCTTCCGATCCAAGTGTTGCTTTTCCCAGCCAATCCTCCGGGCCATCGACTTTGACGAAATCATCCGGTTCAGCGGTAACCGTTGCGCTAGCGTTTCCGATTACTCTAAAACCAACTCCCTCCGCAGGGATAGTCGACGCAGGGGACGGAATTTCCAAGCGGAGCAGGGCAGAGTCCAGCAGTTCCAGCTCAACAAACGAGCCGACGGAAAGCTCCATCTGAATTTCGGCGCCGTCGGCTTCCCAAGGGTTTGCAAGCTGTGCCATTGCCGGCGCGCAGGTCAACATACCCATCAGGCAACCGGGGACCATTTTAACGGAACTTGAGCGCATGGCCTGGCGCACGGTTTTTATCTTAATCATTTTACACCCAATGATCGATTGCACTGCCAGACCATTGCGTATGCGATTCATTGAGATTCCTCCGGAGCCGTCTCCTCGACCGCGCCTTCTAATTCCGGTAATGCTTCTTCATCCGGCAAATCTATATCTGCATCGTCATCCAGTACTCGGACGCGATGAACCATGCTTCCGTTCTCGTCGGGCTCTGCGATCACTTCGATCAAAGTCTGCTCCGAAGCAGAGAGCTGAAAGCCATACCCAAGCGAGGCACGAAGGGCGTAATAGCCCGGCTCGACCTCCGAGAAATTGAGCTTGCCGCCGAAATTGCGCCGCCCAAGGGGCAAAATCGGCCCCGGTTCGGCCGTCAGCCTCGCGCGGGCCAGGCTGCCACGGCCGCTCAGGACCTGAACTTCGCCAGAAGGCTCGAGATGCACATCGCCGCGGTTGGCGAAGCGGACTTGAATAATGTGTTCCGACGGCGCATCCCCCTCGGCGATCAGCAGCCGCTCGATCGCCCCCTCCGGCGCGGTTTCTACCCCGCTATGAACAAGATGCGCCACCGACCTTGTTTCGCCGGCACTCTGACCGTCGGCATAACGCCCCTGCAGGATCAGGTCGGCGTAGTAATTCGAATGGTCCAGTCCTTCCCGCGGTATGCGGCTGATCACGCGCACATTTCGCTGGCCATTGGGGCGCAGGGTAAACTCGCTCGGCCGTATCTCTGTCCAGCCCTCAGCCGAAAAGGCATCCCCGCGTAGATCGCCCATGGCGACACCGCGCAGATCGTTCGGCGTGCTTGCCGCCATCTGCACCGTAACGGCATCCTCACCCGGGTTCGCGATGGAGACAACGGCCGTGCGCGTCGCGCCTGGCGAAACATTCATCTGCACCATCACAGGGTCAAGCACGAGCGCGGTGTCATAGGCAAGCGTGTCGATACTCGGGTCGCCCTCGAATTCCACGACCTTTTCAAGGATATCCGCGCTGCGCCCGTCGACGCGCAGCTCTCCGCGCAGCCGGTAGGTGCCCGACGGCAGACGGCGCTCGAGGTCATCGCCCAGGGAAAACGTCACCCCGGGAATGATGCTGCGCTCGGGGACATCGATCCGCGTGACAGGCCGCCAGCGATCGTTGCTCTCGCGGTCGACAGTAATCCGGCCCTGCACCCGTGAGTAGGTGCGGCCCTGATTGGTGATGGAAAGCTTGGCAAGCGTGGTTGGGTCGCGCCGGTCCTCTTCATCGACATCGTAGGTCATCATCACATCGTCGATCCGCACCTGCTGCCGCACCGACCTGCCCTGTGTCTGCATGATGATGGGGATCAGGAAGCGCACGCGCACCACCAGCCCCTGCGCATCAGCCGGGCGCGGTGTCTCGGCAATCAGCGCGCCGAAATAGGCGCCGTGCGCATCCCGGGGGACGTTCACATTAACCGTGGTTTCGACCCGGCCGGCGGCAGGCACCGTGATGCTGTCTTCCTCGAGACTCACCCAGTCGAGGAGCGAGGCATCATGGGGTGGCCCCTCCCCGCTGCCGGGGTTCACGACGTACCAACTGCCCGTGGGCGTCTGGGTCAGCTCCACCAAGCGCAGCTCGATCATCTGATCGCCGGTGGGGGAAGTGTTGTTGAGCCTCAGCGGCAGTTCGATGGTCTGGCCGGGCCGCGGCGCGGCTTCCAACATCATGGGCTGCACGTTGAAGCCCTGTGCCATCACCGGCGCGGCCGGAAAAAAGAGCAGAACGGCAACAACCGAGCAGACGACTGCCCCGCCGATATGTCTGAAACCGTCGCGCATGAGGCACAACTCCCTAGGTGCGGGGAGGGGGGTTGCACTCCCCCTCCCGCGCACTTTTCTCGTTTTACTAGAATCGAGCCGCTTACTGGGCTGCGATCGTATAGATCACTTGAAAATCTTGGCCGTCCGTGACCTCCGGCAGGCCATGGCGCGCCTCAGCGGCGTAATCCACTTCCGTCGAGGTAGCCGAGGTGCCCGCGGTCCCGCTCAGAATAAGTTGCGGGGTTCCGGGTTGCGACCCAATGTAACCGCCATCATCCCGGCGCCACGTTACGATTTTGTCCGCCATAGCTTGATCGTGCTGACCGACCCCATTGTACTCCCCTCGATTCTGGATGTCGGCGAGAACATGGAACATCGTCCATTCTGGAATATCCCCTTCGATGTCGACGAGCACCTCATAGTCGACATTGGCGACGTGGTTAACCGTGTCTTCGACGATACCTCCCTCAGGGATAATGCCCGCAGCGTTAGTGATTTCCAGCGATACGGCCGGGTCGCCATCACGCGCCTGTCCGGTCCCGATGGCGGACCACACTTCGCCCCACTCGCCTACGACGATTTCAACATTAACTTCCGCGCCGTCACCTTCCCACGGATTATCGAAAGCCGAAGCCGCACCCGCGAACCCCATGGCCGTAAGCGCGACGAGGCTCACTGAAAGTTTCCTATTCATCTTTTTTTCCTCTTGAGCAATTTTTTCAACAAGAGCCGCAGAAGTGGTCTTCGTTAGATTCCACCCCTAACGTTGTCTTGTGATTCCCCACACTTGGATATCCAGGGAATCCCGGCCGCACGAATCCGTGCACGCCGCATACTAGCCTCGGGGCATCCCTACGCGAATCGGCCATAGCTCCATGATGTATTCGCCACCTCGATAGCCATTGGTAGGAGTCCGCTCCATCCCGCGCGGAAAGCGGCTTCCGGACACTATGCCGCCCCCTGCCCGGACCGCGCCCCACTCAGGTACCGCCACCCGATCAGGGCCGCGGCCGTCCGGTTGGCGACACCGAGCTTGCGGTAGATGCTGTAGAGATGCGTCTTGACCGTGCACACGCTCATGCCCAGCTCCCGCCCGATGGCCTCGTTGGTCGCGCCCTCGCCCAGCGCACCCAGGACCTCGCGCTCTTTGGCGGTGAGCCCATCCAGCCGCGCGCGCTCCGCGGCATCACCCGCCTCGGGCATCGCAGCGGTTGCCGCGGCCGGAGTGGTGCCCTCCCTGCGCAGCTGCAGCAGATACTCGTTCAAGGCCTCCCGCGGGAACCACAGCTCGCCGTGGAGCATGGCCTGCACCCCGCGGACCAGCTGATCCGGCCCCGTACCCTCCGGGAAGACGCCCAGGATCCGGCTGTGCGCTAGGTAGCGTCCGAGCTCGACGCCAGGAGGCACATTCAGCAGCGCCACACCGGGCCCCGCCCCCGGGGCACCGGCCTCTTCCATCCGGGAGGCCCGGTCCAGGGCGTGAGCACTCGAGGCCACGTCCAGCAGCAGGAGCCGGACGGCCCCATCATCGAGGAGATGCTCCAGGTGAGCGTCATCCGCCATCCGGCACTCAGGGGGCAACTGTTGGTCGAGATGCTCCGCCAGCAGCCGGTTCTGCAGCCACGGCTTACAGAGCAGGCAGACCTCCGCGACGGTCACCTCATACACCATATCGTTGCCGGACGCGGGCATAGGGCATCCTTCCTCGGCGATGGCCTCTCCGGGTGCACTACCTGGCCAGCAGGCGTTCTTGCGGGTTACCCGTCGGAACCCGGATACCAGGTAAGGTAGCGCGCGGGGCTGCGCCGAAGTACCGACCAAGGGTCTAGATCACGGACGGCTCCGGCCAGGCGTGCGCTAGTAGAAAGGTGGGAGATCCGACTCTGGTCTACGACTTTCGGGTAGGGCGTCCAGCCAGCGGCACGCCCAGATGGCCGCCTCGACCCGGTTGGCGACCCGCAGCTTGCGGTAGAGCGCGTTCAGCTGGGCCTTGACGGTATGGACACTGACGCAGAGCCGGTGGGCGATGGTCTTGTTCGGCGCCCCTTCCGCGAGCGCCTGAAGCAGCGCACGCTCGCGGGCCGTAAGCGCATCGAGCACCCCGCCCGATGCCACCCCCGCTGTGGCGGGTCGGCACCGCTCCGCCGCAATCCAGGCGCTGAGCGCGCGGCGCGGCAGCCAGATCTCGCCATCGAGCATGGCATCGACCCCTCGGAGGAGGATCTCCGGCGACGTGTCCGCGGTGAACACGCCCACGAGGCCGGGGCACCCGAGCAGCGGCGCTACGTCCTCCGGACCCGGGACATCGAGCAGGGCCACCCGGCTGCAGGCCGCGAGCCCCGCCGCCTCCCAAGTAGACGTCGAAGGCTGCTCTTCTCCAAGGCAGCGCCACGGAACCAGGAACAGATCCCGATCACCGACGGCTATGGCCGCGTCCAGCGAGGCCGGCTCGATCAACTCGGCCCGGCAGACACCACTGTGCTCGATCAACTCGCGCAGCAGGCGCGACTGGATATCGGCGCGGCCCACGAGTGCTACCCGCTTCGACGGCTGTTGCGCGCTGCCGACAGAGCGCCCCGGCGCCGGGCGTGCGGGGTGCGTCGGTGCATCTCCACCAAGCGCAGCCCCGGAGGCAGCGGCGTAGCACGCCGAGCTTGCCGCGAGCGGGCCCAGCTGGTTCTCTCCGCAGCCAGCCTGTCCACTGGCCTGTTCGTCGGTCATGCCTCGCCTCCGATACCGGACATCCGGCGCCTCATCCTTGACATTCGTTAGCTCCCTGGTGACCGAGTAGAGCGAGACATTAACCGAACACAAACGCCACCCGGAGTGTAGCAGTAGCCTCAGATCCCTGCCCCGCCGGAAACGCAGCGACGAAACCAGCTAAAAACCGTCCTCGGTAGCGAGGTAACGCTAGGGGAGGCTCTCCAGCGACGCGTCCATGCCGAGCGCCGCGAGCTCCAGCCCTTTCATCCCAAATAGCGCGCGGCCACCCCATCCAGTAGCACGCCTCCCTCAATCCGACCAGCCAGCCATACACTATATACATGCTGTACCATGCATATTTAGACTGTTGGTGTTTCGTCTTCCGTCAGCGAAACAAAGGAGGGAACCATGCAGCGACGCCGACTGATCACGACCGCCGCGATCGCTGTACTGGCCGGATCACCCCTCGCAGCCCAGAGCGATGACGACTCGTCCATCTCCCGGGCGGAGCTCATCGCCAACAGCTGCTTCGCCTGCCACGGTGAGGATGGCCAGGGAGCCGGGAGCATGCCCCCCATAGCCGGCTGGGACCCAGAGATCATGGAGGATTTCATGAAAGGATTCCGTGACGGCAAGCGCGACCCGACGGTTATGGATCGGCACGCCACCGGCTATACCGACGAGGAAATCCGCGAGGTCGCCGAGTACCTCAGCGAGCTGGAGTGAGGAGCATCATGAGCGCAAAGATCTCTCGCCGCCACTTCCTGCAGCTGAGCGCGACAGGGCTCGGCGCTGCTGCAATCGCCCCACTTGCCGGCCCGTGGACGGCCCGTGCCGGTGAGCGGCTCGATGCCCGGATCGTCGTGGTCGGCGGCGGCTCAGGCGGAGCCACCGCGGCCAAGTACCTCAAGCACTATGCCCCCGGGCTCCGCGTCACCCTGGTCGAGCCGCAAGAGCGTTACTACACGTGCTACGCCGGGAACTGGTATCTCGGCGGCTTCCGGGAGCTCGAGAGCCTCGGGCACGGCTACGGCAATCTGCGCGACCGTCACGGGGTCGAGATCATCCATGATCGCGCCACGGCGATCGATCCGACCGGCAAGGCGGTCGAGACCCGGGAAAACGGCAGCCTGACCTACGACCGGCTTATCGTCGCTCCCGGCATCGAGTTCGCCTGGGACCGCGTCGAGGGCATGGGGCCGGAGGATACCGAGACGATCCCCCACGCCTGGGAGGGTGGGCGCCCCTTCGAGATCCTGCGCCACCAGCTCAAGGATCTGGAGGATGGCGGGACCGTGATCGTCTGCCCGCCCGACGAGCCGTATCGCTGCCCGCCGGGTCCGTATGAGCGCATGGCGCTCATCGCCTACTATCTCCAGCAGGAGAAGCCCCGCTCCAAGGTCCTCGGTCTCGACCCCAAGGACACGTTCTCCAAGCAGAGTCTCTTCCAGCAGGGTTGGGAGGCGCTGTACGGGGACATGATCGAGTGGATCCCGGGCTCCGAGGGCGGCGCCCCGGAGCGGATCTCCGTCACCGACCGCAAGATCTTTACAGACGGCGGCACCCAGGCCCACCCCGGAGACGTCATCAACTTCATCCCGCCGCAGCGGGCCGGAGCCATCGCCCAACAGGCGGATCTCACCGATGACAGCGGCTGGTGCCCCGTCAACCAGAAGACCTTCGAATCGGATCGCTACAGTGATGTCTACGTCATCGGCGATGCGGCAATGGCAGGCGCCATGCCCAAATCCGGGCACGCGGCGAACAACCAGGGCAAGCTGGTGGCCGCCACCATCGCCAGCGATCTGCGCGGCGAGAGCCTGCCCGACTTCCCGACGGTGAACACCTGCTACAGCCTGGTCGCGCCGGATTGGGGCATCACCGTGGCCGGCGTCTACGAGCACCAGGAGGGCGACATCGTCGGCGTAGACGGTGCTGGCGGCCTCAGCCCGCTCGATGCCGACCGGGATCAACGGGAGCTCGAGGCCATGTACGCGCCCGGGTGGTACGAGTCCATCACCGACGATATCTTCGGCTAACCGGCTGTTGGCTGCCCCCTAGGCTGCGAACTCGATCAGCAGATCCTTGGCCTCGATCTGGCTGCCGGGCTGAACGTGTACGGCTTTGATCTCGCCATCGCGCTCGGCTTGCAGCGCCATCTCCATCTTCATCGCCTCAATGGTCAGCAGCAGATCACCGGCCTGGACATGCTGCCCCGGTGTTGCGGCCACCGAGACCACGACACCGGGCGTGGGAGCGCCCACATGGGCGGGATTGCCCGACTCGGCCTTGGGGGCCTGCACCACGTTCGCCTTGGCCTTGCTGTCCGCCACTCGAACGGTCCGGGGCTGGCCGTTGAGCTCGAAGAAAACGCGGCGCTCCCCGTCGTCACCCGGCTCGCTGACGGTCATCAGCCGGATCTCCAGGGTCTTGCCGTGGTCGATGTCAACGCTGATCTCCTCCTCCGGCTCCATGCCATAGAAGAAGTTGCGCGTTGGCAGAGCGCTCACGGGACCAAAGCGTTCGCGACGCCGCATGTACTCGGTGAAGACCTTCGGGTACATCAGGTAGCCATGGAGGTGCTCGTCGTCGATTTCGGCGCCGTCGAGCGCGTCGCTGACCTGTTGCCGGGCTGCTTCCAGATCGAGGGGCTCGAGGTACTTGCCGGGGCGATCCTGCAGCGGCTGCTCCCCTTTGAGCACTTTCTGCTGGATACCCTGCGGCCAACCGCCGGGCGGCTGCCCGAGGTTGCCGCGCAGCATGTCGATGACCGAATCCGGGAAGCTCACCTCCACGGCCGGGTCCTCGACCTGCTCGCGGGTCAGGCCCTGGCTCACCATCATCAGCGCCATATCACCCACCACCTTGGAGGAGGGGGTGACCTTCACGATATCGCCGAAGATCTCGTTCGCGTCGGCGTAGGCCTGCGCCACCTCGTGCCAGCGCTCCTCCAACCCCAGCGAGCGGGCCTGCGCCTTGAGGTTGGTGAACTGCCCCCCCGGCATCTCGTGGAGGTAGACCTCGGACGACGGTGACTGCTGGCCAGTCTCGAAGGCGGCGTAGTGGGCCCGCACCTGCTCCCAGTAATTGGAGATGGCACGGACATCCGCCATGTCGATCCCGGTGTCCCGCTCCGTGTGCCGCAGCGCCTCGACGATGGAGCCAAGGACCGGTTGCGAGGTGTTGCCCGAGAAGGCATCCATGGCCACGTCGGCCACATCGACGCCGGCATCGGCCGCGGCGAGGATGGTGGCACCGGCAATGCCACTCGTGTCGTGGGTGTGGAAGTGGATCGGCAGCCCCACCTCCTCCTTGAGCGCCCGGAACAGCACCCGCGCCGCCGCCGGCTTGAGCAACCCGGCCATATCCTTCACCCCAAGGATGTGGGCACCGGCATCGCGCAGCGCCTTGCCCATCGCCACGTAGTACTTGAGGTCGTACTTGGCGCGGCCCGGATCGAGGATATCGCCGGTGTAGCAGATCGTCCCCTCACACACCTTGCCACTTTCCAGCACCGCGTCCATCGCCTCGCGCATGTTCTCGACCCAGTTGAGGCTGTCGAAGACGCGGAAGACGTCGACGCCGCTCTCGGCGGCCTGATGGACAAAGGCGCGCACCACGTTGTCCGGATAGTTGGTGTAGCCCACGCCGTTGGAGCCGCGCAGCAGCATCTGCGTCATCACGTTCGGCATCGCCGCCCGGATCTGCCGCAGCCGCTGCCAGGGGCACTCCTGCAGGAAGCGATAGGCGACATCGAAGGTGGCCCCGCCCCAACACTCGACGCTGAACAGCTGCGGCAGATTGGCCGCATACGCCGGCGCAACCCGGGCCATATCGAAGGTGCGCATGCGGGTTGCCAGCAGCGACTGGTGGGCATCGCGCATGGTGGTGTCGGTGAGCAGCAACTCCTTGCGACCCGCCAACCAATCGGCCACCGCCTGCGGCCCCCGCTCTTCCAGCAGGTTGCGGGTACCCGGCACCGGCTCACCCCGCGGGGCGGGCGGCACCGGCAGGGGCAGCCCGGCCGCCGGCCGGGGCCGATCGAGGACCTCCGGGTGACCGTTGACGGTGATCTCGGCCAGATAGGTCAGCAGCCGGGTGGCCCGGTCCCGGCGCTTGTCGAACGCGAAGAGCTCCGGCGTGTTATCGATAAAGCGCGTGGTGTAGGTGTTGTCGAGGAACACCGGGTGCTTGATCAGATTCTCCACGAACGGGATGTTGGTGGACACGCCACGGATGCGGAATTCGCGCAGGGCGCGATCCATCCGCGTAATCGTCTCCGCCGGTGTGGGCGCCCAGGCCGTTACCTTCACCAACAGCGAGTCGTAGTAGCGGGTGATGACCCCGCCGGCGTAGGCCGTGCCGCCATCGAGCCGGATCCCCATGCCGGTCGCCGAACGGTAGGCCGTGATGCGGCCGTAATCCGGGATGAAGTTGTTCTGCGGATCCTCCGTGGTGACCCGGCACTGCATGGCGTGACCGTTGAGCCAGATCTCGCCCTGGTCGGCCTTGCCCGTGGCCGTATCCAGGTGCTCGCCTTCGGCGATTCGGATCTGCGCCTTGACGATGTCGATCCCCGTAACCTCCTCGGTCACGGTGTGCTCGACCTGGATGCGCGGGTTGACCTCAATGAAGTGGAAGGCACCGGTCTCCATGTCCATGAGGAACTCGACCGTACCCGCGTTCCGGTAACCCACATGACGGGCGACCTTGAGCCCCAGCTCACACACCTCCGCGCGCTGCTCCGGGGTCAGGTACGGCGCCGGTGCGCGTTCCACCACCTTCTGGTTGCGCCGTTGCACCGTGCAGTCGCGCTCGAAGAGGTGGTAGAGGTCGCCGTGGGTATCGCCCAGCACCTGCACCTCGACGTGGCGGGCCCGCTCGATCACCTTCTCGAGATACCCTTCGCCACTGCCAAAGGCCGCTTCCGCCTCGCGCCGCCCCTCCAGGACTTTCGCTTCCAGCTCTTCGGGGCCGTGGATCGGTCGCATGCCGCGTCCACCGCCACCCCAGGAGGCCTTGAGCATCAGTGGGTAGCCGATCTCCTCCGCCCAGCGCCGGGCCGCCGCCATGTCTTCTCCGAGCACCTCCGAGGCGGGGATTACCGGAACACCGGCAGCGATGGCCACCCGCCGTGCGCTCGCCTTGTCACCCAACTCGCGCATCGTCTCCGCGCGCGGCCCGATAAAGGTGATACCGGCGCGCTCGCAGGCGTCGACCAACTCAGGGTTCTCCGAGAGCAGCCCGTAACCAGGGTGAACGGCGTCTGCCCCGGCCATCTTCGCGACCCGGATGACCTCGTCGATGGAGAGGTAGGCCTCGACCGGCCCCATGCCCTCGCCAATCAGGTAGGCCTCGTCCGCCTTGAAGCGGTGGAGTCCGAGCTTATCCTCCTGGGCGTAGATCGCGACGGTGCGCTTGCCGAGCTCATTCGCCGCACGCATCACCCGAATGGCGATCTCGCCGCGATTGGCGATCAGGATTTTGTGAAACAGAGCCATGGATTCCCCGTGCAAACAGTGAGTATTGCGTCAGTCTACACGGCACTGAGCTCTGCAGTCCGCCCCTTCATGGAGCCTTTAGACGAGCCAGGCCGCCCCCAGGAAGCTGGGCGGCACGGCGTCCTTGAGTTCCATTGAGGGCCCCGCTACGGCATCTCGGCGGCGAGTTCCTCGAGTTGGCGGACCTCATGGGGGCCCCCACCGGTTAGCGAGCGCACCTCCCCTTCTGGATCCTCGTAGACCAGTCGCGGCACCTGCGCGATACGGGCTGCCTGTGCCTTTTGCGTGTTGGCATCCACAGCCTCCGCGGCATCATCGAGGCGACGCTCCGCGTCGAGCCAGTCGATGGCCCCGGCCCGCGCTTGATCGCCCAAGTAAGCCACGGGCACCCAGCGCCACTCGATGTTGGGGGTGGGCTGATCCGCCACGGCTCGGCGTAACTCAGTGCACGAGGGACAGTCGGTATCGACCACGGCGTAGATGACCATTTCGCCCCTGCCATCGCGGACGTAGGTGGTCTCTTCCAGCGCCGCAAGGAGTTCGGGAGAGGCTGTCTCTCCCAAATCACGATCCATGCATGCCGTCACTGACAGGCCGACAAGGCAGACCGTAATCGCTGTCACCGCAACGCGCAGCCTACGTGGCATTGTGTGCCCCTTCCTGCTTGCTGTCCCCGGGCGGTCGAGCGCCCCAGGCTCTCAGTCTAAGGGCAGCCCGAGCGGGTGGTCACGACCTCACTCGACGATCGGCAGTGTCGGCTGAGCCCGCCTGGCGAGGGCCTTCGGCACCACCGCGATCACCGATGATGCTCGCCGGAGCGCTCC
>NZ_JAJNQP010000027.1:0-19207 GCF_022227985.1 Halorhodospira sp. M38 | reverse complement strand
CACGGCGTCTCACTCTACGCATCGTCAACGCAGGTGCTGGGCTATGACAGGTGGACTGTCGATGAAGTCAGCGAGCGGCAACGCCAGCTGGTGAATCACCTGGCGGAGGCATGGGACCTGCGTTAGGCAGCACGTCGTAGGGCATAGGGCATCGACAGGAGCAGGGGACGACAGTTGCTCATCTCACGTACCATGGCGGCGGCTGCGCACACCAAGGGATCGAGGAGGCTATGGAACCACCACGCTGGCAAGTTGTGACCGAATCCCAATTCCCGTGGGAGCGGCAAGCGCTGGACTACCTCCGGCCCAGGCTCCCGGACCACGAACCTTTCCGGGCCTGGGTGAACTTCGAGTTTGTCGCCGACGACGGGAGCGTCAACGAGGTCGATCTGCTCCTGGTCTCGCGCAGTCGGATCTATCTCGTCGAGATCAAGAGCCACCCGGGCAAGATCAGCGGGGATGCCGGAACATGGACGTGGACCCGGGATGGCCGCACCAGCAGCTTCGATAACCCTCTGTTGCTCGCCAACCGGAAGGCCAAAAAGCTGAAAAGCTTGTTGCAGGCCCAGCGGGCATTCAAGAAGGGGGGCGGCCGCATACCCTATATCGAAGCGGTGGTTTTCCTCTCCAACACCAATCTCGACTGTCAGTTGAAAGGTAACGCCCGTGCTGGCGTCTACTTGCCTGAACAAACGGCGAAGAGCCAGCAGGAGGGGATTATCCCGCTGCTGCGGGGTGAACTGGATGGTACCTCCAAGGCCTCCGTTGACCATGGTCTCTCACGACAGATCAAGCAGGCCATGGAGCAGTGCGGGATACGCAAGTCCCAGCAGGAGAACAAGGTTGGTGACTTCCGGCTGGAAGGGCTGCTTCGCGAGACCGATCTTTATCAGGACTGGGAGGCCACGCACGTCCGCTTTGAGCGCAGTCATAGACGCGTGCGCATCTATCCCTACGCGTTGACGACCTCCGAGACGAGCCGGAAGGAGCGTCAGAAAGCGGCGGAGCGGGAGTACCGCATCCTGGATGGCGTCAAGCATCCCGGCATCCTTCAGGTGGAGCAGTTCACCGAGCACGAGCGTGGCCCGGCACTGGTCTTCGAGCATCCGGAAGGGGTCGAGCGGCTGGATCAGTGGCTGCCAGTGCACCGGAAGAGTCTCGATTCCGGCACGCGGCTTGAACTCATTCGCCAGATCGCCGAAACGGTGAAGTTCGCTCACGGCAATCGGCTTTATCACAGGGCGTTGAGTCCCGAATCCATCCTCGTATACCAGGACAAGCAGGCCGGTCTGAGCGTCAAGCTTTTCGACTGGCAAAGCGCCCGCCAGGGCACTGACACCGAATCCAGCACCCGTCTGTCGATCGCAGAGACGTCTGCACCCAGTTACTGGGGTGGCAACCAGGCGGAGGCGTTCATTGCGCCGGAGGCGATGGTAGGCGCGGGGTATGACGATCAGCGCATGGATGTCTTCTCCCTGGGGTGTCTTGCCTACTACCTCTTTTCTGAGACGCCTCCTGCGGACAGTGCAGAGAGTCTACGTGCCACGCTCGAGGCCAAGGATGGGCTTCAGCTCTCGGATGTCATGGACGCGGCCCCGACGTTCCTTGATCAGTTGATCCGCGAGTCGACACGCCCGGAAGCAATGGATCGGCTCAACGGCGTCGACGAGTTCCTGGTCGGGCTCGAAGAAGTCGAAGAGGAGCTGACGCGTCCGGACCTATCGGATCAACCGAACCCGCTCGATGCGCGGCACAAGGACGTGCTGGAGGGAGGCTTTACCGTTAAACGGCGGCTCGGCAAAGGCTCGACTGCTGTCGCGTTGCTGGTCACGCGTCACGATGGCCGTGAGGGGGTCCTGAAGGTTGCACTTGAGCCGCGCCTCAATGACCGCATCGAGCGGGAAGGCGAGGCGTTGAGGCAGCTACGGCATCAGAATGTTGTCGAACTCTATGATCAAATCACGGTTTCCGGGCACGCCGCGCTGTTCCTCGCGAGAGCAGGTGCCGAAAACAAGTCCGGCACGGAAACCCTTGCCCAGCGAATCCGTGAAGAGGGGAGACTCAGCCTTGATCTGCTGCAGCGTTTCGGCGACGAACTACTGCAGGTCACGGCCTGGCTTGAGCAGGTTGGCGTCTCCCACCGGGATATCAAGCCTGACAACATTGGTATCGGCGAGACACCTGGCAAGAAGCTTACGCTGGTCCTGTTTGATTTCTCCCTGTCTGGAACCCCGCAAGAAAACATCCGAGCCGGTACGCCGCCGTATCTGGATCCATTCCTGCCCAAACGCCGTCCGCAACGGTGGGATCTGCACGCGGAGCGGTATGCGGTTGCGGTAACGCTTTACGAGATGGCCACAGGGGTGACTCCGTCCTGGGGGGATGGCTACAGCGATCCGACGCTCACCGACGATGAAGTCCATCTCGATACAGAGCAGTTCGACGCCTCCGTCCGCGATGGTTTGAGCCGGTTCTTCCGCAAGGCGTTTGCGCGGGAGCCCAAGGATCGCTTCGATACAGCGGAGGATATGCGTCGTGCCTGGTTCCGGGTATTCGAGAACGTCGACCGTCCCACCCGTACAACGCATGACGGCGACGAACCGGATCTCGACGCCCTACTCGCCGAGGCGCTGCCGCACCTCGAGCGCACAACGCCCATTGCCGAACTTGGACTGAGTGGCCGGCTCATGAACGCACTCGTCGACCGCCTTGGCGTGAACCAGATCGATGACCTTCTGCGTTTACCCCGCATTCGCCTGTACCGGAACAAGGGGCTTGGCCAGAGCACCGTTGCCGATATCCGCAACATTGCTGAGCGGCTGCGCCGTCATTTCGATAACGGGGACGCGCAGGTCGACGAGGACGACAGCTCTGCGCCTGCCAGTGCACCGCAGTACTGGAGCCTCGATAGGGTCATCTCGCGGATTCTGCATAACCGCCTCAAGGACGAAGAGTCGATGCTGCTGCGAGGCTTCCTCGGCCTGGTGGTCCCTGACGAGCAGCGGTCTGGGGGGGGCGACGAAGAGCGGCCTGTTGGTGAGTGGGCGGATCCCAGGGATGCAGCCAGGCGCCTCGGTGTATCCCGCCAGAGCCTCGAGGAGGTCCTTGAGCAGGCCCGTGAGCGCTGGAACAAACATCCTTGGATGAGCGCACTGCGTCAGGATGTGGCGGAACTGGTGCGCCGTCACGGTGGTGTTCTCACCCTCACGGAACTCTGCCACGGCTTGATCGCCACCCGCGGGGCCACCACCGAAGGGGACGAGCGGTTCCGCCGGGCGATGGCCGTTGCTGCCGCGGCTTCAGAGGCCGAGGACGCGGTGGAGAAGCCCCGCTTTGTCGTGTTTCGCGGTCAGCGACACACGTTCCTGCTCGGCACTCAGCATCTTGAGGAAGTCTGGGGTGAGCTCGGGGGCGAGACGCGTGCGCGCTATGCGGAACGTCTTGGGGGCGAAGCGGACCGCATGGCGCAGGAGGACCCGCTTCTTCCGCCTCAGCGAGTGATTGAAGTTCTTCGGTCGGTGGAGGCGCCAGAACCGCAGCTCCCCGACAACCGGCTCCTCAACCTGGCGATTGCAAGTTCGGAGAACGCCGCGTTGTCGAGTCGCCTGGAAGTCTACCCCCGGGGGATGCACGCCGAGCGAGCCTTGCGCCTTGGCTACGGCGCATTGATCGGGCCCAAGGCCCTCAAACCCCGGGATATTCGACATCGCATTGCGAGACGCTATCCCGAGGCGGAGCCTCTCCCGGATCATCCCAAGCTGGACGAACTCTTGGAGCGCGTGGGCTCGCAGCTAAAGTGGGATGGCAAACAGGGGCAGTACACGGTCGCGAGTGCCTACACGTCGGCGACTGCAGGCGAAACACGTGATACCACCAGCCTCGATGATGATGAGCAAGGTGAACGCGCCGCGGAGGTCGAGCGCAAGGTGCGACGCGTTGCCAGTGAAGGGCGCTTTTTAGCCCTGCGCATTGGTCCGCGCCATATGGTGAAGGCCCAGAGGCGATTGGCGAGCGGTTACGGCCTTCAGGCTTACAACCTTGAAGGCGAGTTGCTTCGGGCCATGCGCGACGTTGCCGATGAACGGCGGGTGCAGTGGTCGAAGGTCCTTGAAGCGGACGCCGCTGGTCCAAAGGGGCCGGACTGGAAGAAACTGTTGCAGGTCGTCGGGGAAGCGGTTCGCCGGATGCGCCCGCACGTCATTGAGCCGCCCCAGCCGTTGCTGCTCCTCAATCCGGGCCTGCTGGTTCGCTACGGGCATATTGCGCTGCTGAATCAGGTGCGCGATGCCTGCGAACAAGGCAAGCACCCGGGGGTACTCCTGCTCCTCCCCGGCTCAAGCGCGACCACCATGCCGGTCATCGACGATCAGGCTCTACCCATCGTGCATGCATCGGAATGGTTACACGCCGATCGCCACTGGCTGGATGCACCGGCGAACGCCTGACCTCATTGCTTCTGCAAGACCAATTAGAACGGAAATAGAAAAGATGCCTGTAGAGCTTGAAACCCTGCGCCGGGACCTGCAGCAACAGGTCCGGCAGCTCACCGAAGACCTGCGGGAACGCAGTGACACCGTAGATGCCGTTCGAGACCGACTGCAGGGCGAATACAGCCAGGCCCGCGATAGCGGGCGAACCGCCGCGACCTACAACGAATGGCGCGAGGGCATGCTGACGCAGGGTGCGGTCGCGTGGGTACTGGGTGGCGTGTTCGTGCGCTTCCTGGAAGATAACGGGTTGCTGCCGGAGCCTTTCATCACGGGCCCGGGTGACCGGGCGCGTCAGGCACGGGAGCGACGCGACGGGTATTTTCGTGAACACCCCACGGACAGTGACCGTGACTACTTCCTCGATGTATTCAGGACGGTCGGGACCCTGCCGGCACTGAAGGAACTCTTCGACAAGCGGCACAATCCGTTATGGCAGCTCACGCCTTCAGGTGACGCCGCCCGCGATCTCTGGGAGTTCTGGCGACGGGTTGTCCCGGAAACGGGCGAGCTCGTTCACGATTTCACCGATCCGGAATGGGAGACGCGTTTTCTGGGGGATCTTTACGAACAGCTCTCTGAGCATGCTCGAAAGCAGTTTGCCCTGCTGCAGACGCCAGAGTTCGTTGAGGAGTTCATCCTTGACCGGACGCTGGAGCCTGCCATTGAGGACTTCGATCTGGAGGAAGTCCGCCTGATCGATCCGACATGTGGATCAGGGCACTTTCTGATCGGGGCCTTTCACCGGCTTCTCGGTCGGTGGCAGCGAAAGGCACCCGGAATGCCCATTCGTGAGCAGGTGAGCAAGGTGCTTGCTGCGGTCGCGGGTGTGGACATTAATCCATTCGCCGTCAATATCGCCAGATTCCGTCTTCTGGTCGCTGCGCTGAAGGCAGAAGGTGTGCGCAGAGTAAAGGAGGCACCGGGTTACCACTTCGAGCTGGCTGCCGGCGACAGTCTGCTGCACGGACTCCCGCTTGATGAGTTGGGAATGGACCACTCGGCGTCCATGCGGCAAGACCCAACCTTCGGCCATGCATATGAGGCGGAGGACAGCGAAGCCCTAACTCGTCTCTTGGGCAGGCATTATCATGCGGTTGTCGGTAATCCACCTTACATAACCGTAAAAGATAAGGCACAGAACGCTTTATACAGAAGGTTCTACCAATCCTGCAGTCGTCAGTATGCTTTAACAGTCCCTTTCGCCGAGAGGTTTTTTCTCCTAGCAATGCCGGGGGGAGGGCGATTGCCCTCCGGGTATGTCGGAATGATTATTGCTGACAATTTCATGCGAAGGGAGTTTGGAAAGAAGCTGGTTGAGTCTTTCCTTCCGAAAGTAAATGTTACTCATCTAATTCATACAGCTGGGGCATATATACCAGGTCATGGCGTTACAACGATTATTCTTTTAGGTAAGTCAGAGAAGCCCTCCTCCGACAAAGTGCGTGCGTTGGTGAGCCTTAAAGGTGAGCCTGGTACGCCAGTGGATTCCTCGCAAGGAAAAGTATGGAAAGCAATTGTTGATCAGGTTGATTGTGTTGGAAGTCAGAGCGAGTATATTTCCGTCGAAGATATTGATAGAGGAATCCTTTCTGTTCACCCATGGAGCCTTTCCAGTGGGGCGGCGCAAGATGTCAAGATATTGATAGAGGAAAATCGTGTCTCACTTGGTGCGAGGGTTACATCTGTTGGGTTCTATCAAGATACTCATGCAGACGAAATCTTTGTATTGCCAAATGATTTCATTGATAGATATGGCTTGGGTGACTGGTTTCGTTTTCAAGTGAGGGGCGAGTTTGTTAGGCACTGGTGTCTTTCTTTTTTTGAGTCAATATTTTTTCCTTTCGACGAAGAATTGAATATTGTTTCTTGTCTTCCTGCGCGGGTAGAAAGAGTTTGGCTGTTCCTCTTTAGGACGTTTCTTGGGGCTCGCAAGACCTTCAGTGGAGCCACCTACAAGGAGGGAGGAGTTTCTTGGTTTGATTACCATCAGTTCCCAAGGGGGCGTGCTAAAGATAGGCGGTCTATCGCATTTTCTGAGATCGCAACCCATAATCATTTTGTCCTTGATGAGGAGGGGTTTGTTTTTAACAGGTCGGCGCCAGTGATAAAGCTTGGTTCGTCGTTTTCATATCTAGATTGCGTAAGTTTCCTGGCTGTTCTTAACAGTTCGGTTGCGTGTTTTTGGCTGAAACAAGTTTGCCATAACAAAGGCAGTACAGTCGATTCAAAGGGGGCGCGTCAGACAACGGACTCGTTTGAGAATTTCTATCAGTTTAATTCGAGTAATGTGAAGCGATTTCCTCTTCTAAATGATTTCTCTATTTTTTGGGGTTCAGAAATTGACGAACTGGCAAAAAAAAGAAGGAATATTTATCCCTATTACTTAAAGGCCTGTTTGCCTGCTTCTCGTGCAGACCTAGAAGAAATTAGGGATAAAGACCGTCGAGTCCTGATGCGCATGATTGGGTTGCAAGAGGAGATTGACTGGGAGTGCTACCACCTTTATGGGATTGCTCCCTATAGTTTGCACTATTCGGATTCGAATGGTGACCCCAGAACCCCACCGCCCGTTCGGTGTGGTGAGCGGGCTTTTGAGATTGCCATGGCGCGCTCCATGGGAGCGGGTGAGTTGGAAACGACCTGGTTCGACCGCCATGGCTCTCAGCCCGTCACCGAGGTGCCCGAGCATTGGCCAGAAGACTATCGACGGTTGGTGGAAGAGCGCATCCAGTGCATCGAGGGTAACCGATACATCAACCTGCTTGAACAACCGGAGTACAAGCGGCGGTGGAACGTCGATAATTGGGAAGATCTTGAGCGGGATGCCTTGCGGGAGTGGCTGCTTGATCGCTTGGAGGAGGGCCGCTACTGGAACACTCACACGCTGCAGACGACCAACTCATTGGCGGGCCTGGCTGAGACGGATCAGGACTTCGTTGCCGTCGCTGAACTCTATCTAGGACAGAGCGGCGTGAATGTTCAGCGACTGGTGGCGGAACTGATCGAGGGTGAGTCCGTCCCCCTGTTGCCAGTGCTCCGGTACAAGAAGGACGGCCTGCGGAAAAGGGCCGACTGGGAGCGCACCTGGGAGCTACAGCGCCAGGAAGATGCGGTTGACGCGAAAGTGGCCGCAAGCATGGCGCGGCGTGAGAATGAGTCCGACGAGGACTTTCAGCAAAGGCTGAAGGGGGAACAGGACAAGGAGAAGCGGCGGCGCGTTGGGGACATCCCGGTGCCGCCCAAGTACAAGACAGCAGATTTCCTGAACACGACTTTCTGGCGCCTGCGCGGTTCTCTGGATGTTCCCAAGGAGCGCTTCTTCAGCCTTCCCCATTGCAGCCCGGACGGTGACGACGGCCTGCTGATTGGCTGGGCCGGATGGGACAGCCTGCAGCGCTTGCAGGCCGTTGCAGGGTGTTATACCGATCGCCGCCAGGAGGCAGGCTGGCCAGCGACACGCCTGACGCCGTTGCTTGCGGCGATGGATGAGCTCTTGCCCTGGGTGAAGCAGTGGCACAACGAGCCGGACCCGGAGTTCGGCCGCATGGGGGATTTCTTTGAGACGTACCTAGCCAGCCAGCTGCAGGAGCTGGGACTCACAAGGGCCGATCTCACCGCCTGGACACCGCCTGTGACTCGGCGAAGGAAGTAATAGGCAGAGATATGTGGCGTACTGGGGTTCATCGGTGAGGCACGGCGGGCATGGCGCATAGCGGGCAGTTGAATCTCGACTTCGCGCCGGCCACGGGGTACGTGCGGGGCCGATTGGAAGGTGCTGCAACTCCCGATGGGCTGGCCGTGGCGTGGTTCAGTCTGTGTGCGCTGAGAGCTGGAGAGCGCGAGGAAAACCAGGACAACGTCGTGATCGTCGATGCAACCGGCAAAGCGACGTACCTGAAGGACGGCACGCCTGACTGCGTTGTTCACCCGGACTGGCCCTCCGGCAGGCTGCGTGTTGGTGTGGTGGACGGTATGGGTGGACACCAGCATGGTCGCGAAGTAGCAGAATCGGTCGTTGCCCGGGTTGCAGAGATGCCGGCGGCGGATGGACCGAACGATCTGGTGAAGAAGCTTGACGCGCTGCATGCAGACCTGCACGAAAAGTGGGGCAATACCCTGCGATCGCCCGGCTGTACGCTGACGCTGTTGGAGGTGGTCTCGCGCAGCGAGGCCTGGCTGTACCACGTCGGCGATAGCCGCCTGTACGCCATGGACGACGACGGCGCCGTGTCTGTCTTCACCATGGATCACGCGCCTGCCACGCGGGCGCTGATCAGTGGGCAGATCAGCGCAGAAAGCTGGCACCGTGAAGTGCACCAACGCCCGGGCAGCCGGATCAGTCAGGCGTTCGTGCTGGGCAGCGCTCTGGGTGAGGGCGGTGGAGGGTTGGCGCCGGAGTTGCGCCACCTTTCGGCGGGTGATTTGCCGGATACGCTGCGCGACAAAGCGGACTGTCGGGTTATTGCACTGGTGCCGGGCGCACGGTACTTGCTGGCCACGGACGGCCTCTGGGCCGTTCCCGATCCGGCGAAGCTGGTTCAATCCAGGTGGCCTGCTGCGCTGCGCAGAGCGACAGATGCGGAGGGCGCGTTGCAAGGGCTGTTGGACTGCCTGAAGCGTGCTGCCTCAGAGGGATCGTCGGACAATACAACCGCGCTGCTACTCCAGGTAGCCGCGCAGTCTGAAAAGTAGAGCGGGACCAAGCATGACGAAGATCGCAGACATCATTGATGTGCCGAACGAGGTCCACCAGGGGGATTTCGTGCTTCGCCTGACCGAAGGCGTGCAGGACCCTGAAGGCACGTTGAGCAGCTATGTGGTTACGCCGGAGTTACGTGGCTGCTTCGACCAGTCGATGAGTCTGGTGAAAACCGCTCTGGAGGGGCACACCAGCAAGGGCGCATACCTGCACGGGAGCTTCGGTAGCGGTAAGAGCCATTTCATGGCGGTGTTGACCCTGCTTCTGCAGGGGAGTGCAGATGCACGCTCGATCCCCGAGCTGGCCAACGTCATCCACAAGCACAATAGCTGGACCCAGCAGAAGCGTGTGCTAGTGGTGCCGTACCACATGATTGGTGCGCGCAGCATGGAGGCTGCCGTGCTGGGGCATTACGTTACCTACATCAAGCGTTTGCATCCGGATGCGCCAACGCCGCCGGTGTACCGCAGCGAGGGCCTATTCGAGGATGCCCGCAAACTGCGTGCAAATATGGGCGATGAAGCCTTCTTCGCCAATCTGGGTGCCGAGCAGGGAGGTGACGATGGCTGGGGCGATTTCTCCGGCGGCTGGGACCCGCAGAGTTTTGACGCCGCCATGGAAGCAGAGCCGGGCACCGATCTTCGTGATCGTCTGATCACGGACCTGGTCGATAGCTACTTTGGTCATGCGGGGGATTTGGCCGGGGATGACGCTCAAGGTCTGGTGGATCTGGACCGGGGACTGGCTGTCATCTCCCGCCATGCCCGGGACCTCGGGTATGACGGGTTGGTGCTTTTCCTGGACGAGCTGATTCTCTGGTTGGCGAGCCACGCCTCGGACGAGGCCTTTATCAACCGGGAAGGGCAGAAGGTCGCGAAGCTAGTCGAGTCCATGGAGGCGAGTCGGCCGATCCCGATCGTGAGTTTTATTGCGCGTCAGCGGGACCTGCGTGACCTCGTAAGCGAGCACATGGGGGGCAATGAGCAGATGCGCTTTGCCGATGTGCTCAACTGGTGGGAGGCCCGCTTCGACAAGATCACGCTTGAGGATCGAAACCTTCCAGCGATTGTCGAGAAGCGCCTGTTGCGGCCGAAGTCCGACGATGCGAGAAAGAAGCTCCAGGAGGCGTTTGAGCAGGCGGCGAATGTGCGGGAGGGCGTTCTGCAGACGCTGCTCACGCGTGAATACACCAAGGAGCAGTTCCGCCAGGTTTATCCATTCAGTCCTGTACTGGTGAAGGCGCTGGTTGCGCTGTCCGCGCTGCTCCAGCGCGAGCGCACTGCGCTGAAGCTGATGCTCCAGCTGCTTGTCGATCAGCGGGATACGCTGGAGCTGGGCGACATCGTGCCGGTGGGGGATCTCTACGACGTGCTGGCGAACGGCGATGAGCCGTTTTCCCAGGCGATGCGCATCCACTTCGACAATGCTCGCCGCCTGTATCGCAACCAGTTTCTGCCATTGCTCGCGGAGCAGTACAACACGACGGCTGAGGCGCTGGACAATGGTGAATTGCCCGCCGGCCAGGAGAAAGCGTTCCGGGCCGACGACAGGTTGGTGAAAACCCTGCTGCTGGCAGCGCTCGCCGATGGGGTGGAAGAGCTGGCAGCCATGACACCGGCTCGCCTGGCGACGCTGAATCACGGCAGTGTGCGTTCGCCTATCCCGGGGCAGGAAGCGACGGCGGTACTGCAAAAATGCCGGCGCTGGGCCAGCCAGATCGGGGAGATCAAGATCAGTGATGAGGGCACGGATGCCACCATCGCCCTGCAGCTGGTCGGCGTCGACACCGACGGCATCCTCCAGAATGCGCTGAACGCGGACACACACGGCGCCCGAAGCCGCCTGATTAAGGAGATGATCGGTAGTGATCTGGATCTCAAAGAAACGGACGACATGTGGCGATCGCCGGTGCTGGGCTTCCATTGGAGAGGCACACCCCGCCAATGTGAAGTGAAAATCATTAAGGTCAAGGACCTGGTTCTCGAGGGCTTCAAGCCAAGCGAGGCACCCTGGAGCGTCGTCATGAGCCTGCCTATCGGTGATGCAGTCTCACACGACCGGGCGAAGGTGCAGCAGTTCCAGGAGGCGGAGGGAGAGAGCCCGACGCTTGTCTGGCTGCCGTCGGCATTTAGCGCAAAGGCTCAGGAGGAGGTGGGTCGCCTCACAGTTCTTGAGCATGTGCTGATCGGGCAGAATTTGGCAGCCTATGGGAATCATCTCTCCCAGGCGCAACGCGATCAGGCGAAGATTCTCCTGACCAATCAACGGGACCAGTTACGTCAGCGTGTCAGGGCCAATCTCTTGACTGCCTACGGCATCAGCCGTGTCAACGAGGATGCCGTGGATTCCGATCAGGATCTGGATGATCACTTTATCCCGCTGATGTCAGGAATCCATCTGCAGCCCCCAGTCGGGGCGAACTTCAAGGAGAGCTTGCTGCATCTGATGGATCAGATGCTGGTGGCGCACTACCCCGAACATCCAAGGTTCCGGATCGAGGTCCGGGTCAACGTGCTGCGAAAGGTCCTTAATGTCGTCACTCGCGTCGCTGGTTTACCCGAGGGTCGGGTGGAGGTGCCAAAAGAGGACCGCGAGGCCATGCATGGAATCGCCGTTCCGCTTCGGCTCGGGGATATGGGCGAAACGCACTTCGTGCTCGGGGACTATTGGCGGGATCGCTTTCTCCGTCGGCTGCACAATGAAGACGTCCAGCAGTTGACCGTTGGTCGTTTGCGCCAGTGGCTGGAGAGTGAGCAGCCTATGGGGTTGCCGACAGAAGTCCAGAATCTGGTGATCTTAACGTTCGCCGAGCAGACCAATCGCCGGTTCCATCTTCACGGTGGTCCCGTTGAAGGACAGCTTCAGCGGCTCGATGACCAACTCGAGCTGCGCGAGCAGGCTTTGCCAGACCAGACGGACTGGAACGAAGCGCTGGAGCGTGTCGGCCATCTGTTTGGCGAGGCAATCGCACCGCAACTGAACGCGACGAACGTTGGGGCGCTCATCGATCGTTTGCGGCACCAGGCAGCGACAAACCGGGAAGCCGTTGGGCGGCTTTGTGAAGCGCTCGATGCGAGGTTGCGGTCGGTTGATGTCGATCCGGAAAGCTCTGATCGACGGCGCAGTGCGCAGGCAGCCCATGTGCTTGTCGAGCAACTCGCGCACGAGGACGACGAACGCCTGGTGGAGACTGTTGCTCATGCCGAGGTGCCAACCTCGACCGTCGCTCTTGGGGCGTCTATTGGGCGAGCCAGTGAGCTGGCCGATGCTCTGGAACAGTCGGGGCTTTGGGATGTACTGCCAAGGCTGCGAGATCTCCCGGCTGCTTGGGGACAGCGCGTTGACGAAGTGCTGGATCAGGTTCGTGAGGCCTTAATTCGCGACGAGCAGACCGTGCCATTGGTGGGAGGGCTCAAGCAGGCCCAGCAGAATGCCCTGGAAGTTCTGACGCAGGCCGCAACAGGAGGCGGGAGCGCCCCCCCGGAACCGAAGCCCGAGCCGGATCCCCCCCAACCGGGTTTTGGCCAGATATCTCGTGGAACGCGACGGGTGAGTGCCCAGCGCCTCACGGAAGCCTTCGAGGCGCTGAAGACAGACCTTCGTGATGTTTCCGAGCGGGCGGAAGTGGAGGTGAGCTGGACGATCTACGATGAGCGGGGCAATGACGAATAACCAGGCACCAACAGCGGCACATGCCTCGGGCGCGACGCCGCGAACCATCGAGGCGCGGGTTACTGGCCTCGTGTCGCGCTACGGTGAAGGTGTCGTGGCCATTGGCATGAGTGGCCATTGGTCCGCTGGAGAAACCGTTGAGATCAACAGTACGACCTGGCCGGTTCGCCAATGCGATTCCGTGCTCTCAATGGGCCTTGCGTTGACGGAACTGGAAACACAGGACGGTCGTGGTGTCGTGCTGACATCGCTGTCCGAGAGCGATCTGCCGGAGGACATGTTGGCACGACTCCAGGGCCGACGACTCCATCGACTTGATCCCTGGGACAGTGTGTTGGCGCTTTTCGGTGCGGATGATCTGGACCCACGGGTGCCTCGGGATGATTGGCTGGCACAGCTGCTGATCGCAAGCGCGCCGGCTGAGGGGTACGCACCCTGTCAAGGCAACACGCTGGATGCAGATACCGTCTGGGGGTGCTTGTTCCGGAGGTATCTGGAGTTTGGCGAGGACGTTATTGACGCAAAGGCCTTACTGAGATGGCTTCTTCAGCCGTCCGGGGCTGCGAACTGGCAGCGTCTCGATTCGGACCGTCGCGATGTGTTCCGCACTGAGGTAAAGAGGCGTGCCGGAGACTTACCCCTTCTCTTTCTGACTGTCGTCGAAAGCGGGTATGCAGAGTCCCTTTTGGCGCTTGGTCTCGTCTGCGAAGTGCTGTTCGAGAAGAACGGCACCATTAGGAGTGGGCGGGAACTCGCGGTGGGTCGAATGGAGCGGTACCTCGGTGGAAAACCGCTTGACCCGGGATTGGGAGCGCGCTGGTTTCACATCGCCAGGGAAGTGTTGGGTGAGCTCGATACGGAAGCGGCACAGAAGCACTTATCACGGGCACAGAGTCTGCTCGATGCAATGCAGGTGAGTGAGGCTGGTGCTCAGAGTCAGCTGCTGCAGCAGGGACTGGAGAATCGGCTCGTAGAGTTTGCGAACGCCTTGAATGCAGCGCTTGATGCGCCCGGCATGGTTCACGATGTAGAGGAAGCGTTGGCGCGTGTCCGGGCCCATCACTTGAGTGCGATGCATGTCGAGCGCGTTGAACGGCTGAACATGGCGCTGCGTTTGTTGCGCTATTTGGTCGGAACACGGGCGGATAGGGCTGCTACCAAGCCACAGCCGGGTCTTCAGAAGCTGTCGGAGCGGCATCAGATCGAGCACAGCTTTGTGGACTGGGCCCGGCGGACGCTCCTGGGTTCCGAACCTGACGAGACGCTGGGTGCTGCCCTTGAGAATCTGCTGAGTGCTGTCCGCCGGGATCGAGAGGAAACCAATAAGCGCTTCGCACAGGCACTGGCTGACTGGGACCGTCAGCCGTTCGCTGACAGTGCGTTCGTGGGGGTGGAGTCAGTCCTTGACCGTGTGGTTGCGCCCCTGGCGAAAGAGGCACCAGTCCTGCTGCTTGTGATGGACGGAATGGATTACGGCGCATACCGAGAACTTGAAGCTGATCTCACGGCGCAGGGGTGGGCGGCCTACGGTCCTGCGGGGACACGCCGTGTCCTATCGGGCCTTAGTACCGTGCCGAGCGTCACCAGCGTCGCCCGCACCAGCCTGCTCAGCGGGGAAATCTCCCAAGGGAACGCTGATCGAGAACGCAAGAAGTTCGCGAGCCACAAGGGCATGATGGAGGCTCTTGGTGCTGGTCGGCCGAAGCCTGCCCTGTATCACAAGGCCTCTTTGAGCGAGGGAGGTGCTGACCTTTCGGAGGAACTGCGAAAGGAAATCGCGAATACGAAGCGACGGATTATTGGTGTCGTCTTGAATGCCATTGATGATCATCTTGCCAAGTCGGATCAGATCCGTCTCAAGTGGGGCACGGAGCAGTTCCGCCAGTTATCAGCACTGCTGGAGGCGGCAAGGATCAACGGTCGGACCGTGATTCTGACCAGTGATCACGGGCACGTAATGGACTGGCACAGTCACAAGCCGTGTTCTGCCGAGGATGGCCGTTGGCGCCGGACGGAAGGAGAGCCACGGGATGGCGAGATCCTTGTGAAGAATCCGGCGGTGCGTGCAGGGTTGGATGTTGATTCTGTAATCGTCCCTTGGAGTGAAAGCATCCGTTATGTTCGCCGAAGTAACGGATACCACGGCGGGGTGACACCGCAGGAGATCGTCGTCCCGGTTTCCGTTCTTCGGTTCATCGCAATGGACGATTCGGATGACCTGCCGGGTTGGGAGGCTCTGCCCGAGCGCGAACCCTCCTGGTGGCATGGGGAACCGCTGGAGACAGAAGCTCCTGCGCTAGCCAAGCGGTCTGCGCCTGCGCAGCCCGTGGCCCCACGCCGTGATGATCACCCCCAGCTGGGTCTGCTCGAAGAGGCGGGACAGGGTGATGAGTCGGAGCATGGCAGATTGGGCGATCTTGTCGATCAATTATTGTCTTCAGCCACCTACAAGAGGCAGCAGAAGGCTGCGGGCCGAGTGGCGCCGAAGGAAGAGGTGCTGCGTCAGTTCCTGAAGTCACTGTTGGAGGCGGACGGGCGCCTGTCTCGAAAGGCGCTGGCAACAACGCTTGCAATGCCGGAGTTTCGAGCCAGGACGCAGCTGGCTGCAATGCAGAGGGTGTTGAACGTCGATGGGTACGCGGTGGTCCGCGAAGACCCGTCGAATCGTGAGGTACTGCTCGACCGCAGGCTTTTGCAGAAGCAGTTCGACCTCGGGGAGAACTAGCAAAGTGAGCGACGTCGATAGCATCAGCCCTGAACGCCGGGACGAAATCCTTGACGCCCTACGCCGAGGGACGGTGCCGGCACAGAGCCTGGATTTACTGGCCGTTGGGCTGCAGGGATACGAGGAAGCGCTTGATCATGAGTTGACTGCCGCTGAAGCGGGGCGTGGCGTGTTCAAAGCAGTGCGCGGTGAGTACGGTTCGGGCAAGACCTTTTTTGCGCGATGGCTTCAGGAGCGAGCTCTCAGCCGGGGATTTGCGACCACTGAGGTGCAGATCTCTGAAGCGGAAACCCCGTTGCACCGCTTGGAAACAGTGTACCGCCGGTTGGTGGAGCGATTGTCCGTCGCGGGGACCCGTTACGGGGCACTCCGGCTCGTTGTGGACGGTTGGTTCTTCACCCTGGAAGAGGACGTCCTGGCTGAATATCCGGATCTCACTGACGAATCGGAGCTTCTGGACCGGACAACTGCGCTCATGGAGCGCAAGCTTGAAGAAGTGAATCGCAATGCCCCTGCTTTTGCGGCGTGCCTGCGGGCCTATCGCCGCGCTCTCAGCGAGGGAGAACAGGGCATTGCGGACGGGTTGCTGGCTTGGCTCGGAGGGCAACCGAACGTGGCTGCCAGTACCAAGCGCTACGCGGGGATCAAGGGGGATATTGATCACTTCGGAGCGATGAGTTTTCTTCAGGGACTGCTGATCGTGCTCCGGGACTCCGGACATCCGGGGTTGGTTTGGGTCCTCGATGAAGTTGAGACGCTGCAACGCGTGCGGGGTGATGTGCGCGACAAGGGGTTGAATGCACTCCGACAATTGATGGACGAAATCGATGCCGGCCGTTTTCCGGGGCTGTACCTTTTGATGACGGGAACACCGCCATTCTTCGAAGGACCGCAGGGGGTGCAAAGACTGCCCCCGCTCGCGCAAAGGCTTCATGTGGATTTCCAGACAGAGCCCCGTTTCGATAATCCGCGAGCTCCGCAAATTCGGCTACAGAACTTTGATCATGCACGGTTGCTGGCGGTTGGCGAAAAGGTCCGCGATCTCTTCGCTGCTGGGGCGCCAGCGCAGGAGCGCATCCTGGCCAAGGTAGATGATGCGTACCTGGAGGCACTGGCAACGGCTGTCACCGGCAATCTCGGAGGGAACGTCGGGATTGCCCCAAGGTTGTTCCTGAAGAAGCTTGTGGCGGACATCCTGGACCGTGTTGATCAGTTCCCGGACTTTGAACCGCGGGAGCACTACGCGCTTACGGTCACGCACAACGAACTGACGCCACAGGAACGTGCGGCTGCCGGCACAAGCTCCGTTGACGACATCCAGCTATAGCCGTGAACGCTTTCGATCAATTCCATCCGGCCGTACAACACCATGTGGTGAATAGCCTCGGTTGGTCGAGCCTTCGGCCCCTCCAGGAACAGGCCATCCAGCCTTTGATCTCAGGCAAGCACGCGTTACTGCTCGCGCCGACAGCAGGAGGCAAGACCGAGGCGGCCATTCTCCCCGTATTTTCGCGCATGTTGAGTGAGGACTGGCGGGGATTGTCAGTCGTCTACTTGTGCCCGATTAAGGCACTACTGAATGACCTGGAGCATCGACTGCGCGGTTATGCCGCGCTTTTCGGGCGGTCCGTAGGTGTCTGGCATGGGGATATCGGTGCCTCTGAGCGCAAGCGTCTCCGTGATAGCCCTCCTGATATCCTGCTCGCGACACCGGAATCCCTTGAGGTGATGCTGGTCTCCCGACTCACCGACCACAAGGCACTTTTTGCTGACCTTCGCATTGTGATTGTCGATGAAATTCATGCCTTCGCCGGAGATGACCGCGGTTGGCACCTCATTGCCTTGCTCGGGCGTTTGGCCGGTCTCAGCTCTCACCCGATACAACGGCTTGGCCTGTCAGCCACGGTTGGTGACGCGGACTCCCTGCTCTCCTGGTTGGTTGGGGGCGCACAAGGCGAGGGCGAGGTGATTGCTCCTGCCGCTGGTGAGGCCACAGCGCCGGAGGTGACGCTGGACTTTGTCGGTAGTCTGGATAACGCCGCCATCGTAATCTCGCGTCTGCACGTCGGAGAGAAGCGTCTCGTGTTCTGCGATAGCCGGCGCCAGGTGGAACAGCTTGCGGTGGCGCTAGGTGGGCACGGTGTTGAGACCTACGTCTCCCACAGTTCGCTGTCCCAGGACGAGCGTCGGCGCGCCGAGGCGGCATTCGCTGAGGCGCGAGATTGCGTAATAGTAGCCACAAGCACTCTTGAGCTTGGCATCGATGTCGGTGACCTTGACCGCATGATCCAGATCGATGCCCCTGGCTCGGTCGCATCCTTCCTTCAGAGACTTGGTCGCACCGGTCGCCGGAACGGTCGAAGAAACGCACTCTTCCTTGCGACCTCTTCGGGCGCATTCCTGAAGACAATCGGCCTGCTTCACCTCTGGCGCTCGGGTTTCGTGGAACCCGTAGAACCGCCGGCGTTTCCCATTCATGTCCTCGCGCAACAGATCCTCGCCTTGGTGTTGCAGGAAGGCGGGGTTCCCCGATCGGAGATGCTCAGGTGGCTGCAACCATTTCTCGACGCGACGGCAATCGAGCCACGTAAGTGTGATGGGCTCATCGACCATCTTCTGGCCAACGGAGTGCTGTTCGAAGCTGATGGCCTCGTGTCACTCGGTGATGACGGTGAAAGACTTTACGGAAGAAGAAACTTCCTTGAACTCTTCTCCGTGTTCATGGCACCGCCATTGTTCTCTGTCTTGGAGGGTAGAGCAGAAGTGGGTCTGGTTGACGAGACGTCCCTGATTCAGCCAAAGGACGAGCCGGTTTATTTGACTCTGGCAGGGAGAGGATGGAAGGTCACCCACATTGATTGGAGCCGACGGCGGGTTTGGGTTGAAGCGGCCAATGCAGGAGGTCAGGCGAGGTGGAGCGGATCGGGCCCAGGCCTGTCTTGGGAGCTTGCCCGTGCTGTTCCCGACGCATTGATTAACCATCAGCTCCACGATGTGCTATCACGACGAGCGCTGGAAGCTCTCGAGGAGCTTCAAGACGAATTCGATTGGGTGGCCCCGACCGGCAGTGTCTGGGTTGATGCTGCAGATGGGCAGGCTTGGTGGACTTTTGCGGGGGCGGAAGCCAATGCGGTCTTAGTCAGTCATCTGCGCGAAATGGCACCGGGGAGGTTCACCTGTGACGCGTGGCGTATCCGCCCGAGGCATACAGCCGTGCAGAAGCATCAAGCTGCGATTGAGCTCCTTGAGTCAGCCACGGCTAGTGGGCTTTCAGCATCTCTCGATGATATCGAGACGCGGTACAAGTTCACGGATATCCTTTCTAAGCAGTTACAGGACGATTTAGCCTTTCAGAGAGGTTTCTGGCTCTCACCCACGAAAGCAATGATGTTACGGCCATTGGCTCACGTACGCCGAGAATGACAACCATAGATCCCTCGCTGAGGAAGGGCGGCGCACGCAATTGCTCGAATTCTCCCTTGATGGCGTTTCTGCAAACATGTCGCACTGGCGGAGTTGCGTCCAACTCGTTGTAGCTGACTGTTCGGTTAGGCAACCTGTATGGGCGGATGGGGCCGCTGAAGAACAAAACAGCCGAGCAGGTGCATGCAATGAGAGATG
>NZ_JAJNQP010000026.1:0-19208 GCF_022227985.1 Halorhodospira sp. M38 | reverse complement strand
GACGATCCGCGAAGGGACCCCCCTGGGCTAACGCCCCGGAGATGACGGTAGTGGTAGACCTGATTAGTCGGTTCCTAACAGCGGCGCCCCAACGCGTTGCCGGTGGTGGCGGCGACTCTAGCTTGACGGCTAGGGGGGTTAACCACCTAGTAACAGAGCTGGAGATGCCTTGGCGAAGATACCCCGGGATGCCAGGCACGCTACCGCCCTGACGGTCACGCCATGTGCTGCGACCCGCCTAGCGTCGAACTCCGGTGTAACCCGTTATCCAACCACGGAGCGGGAAGAAGGGCAAGGGCAAACGGCGTGGAGTGCGGGTTCGGTGCGGGTGTGGGAGAGGGGCCTAGGAAGGCATTGAACAGCAACGTTGTGGATTACGCTGACGAGCACTCAAATGTGAACACTTCGGCCTATCCGCAGCACCCCCCGCTGCAGCGCAAAGCCCGGCCCGTCAGGGGGCTGCGAAGGCCGGCGGCCTCGCCAGAGGCATCGCGGGCCCGCATCGAGCGCGCCGGCTGCGGCGCGGGCATGCCAAGACGGGGCAAGCTCGTAGCGCCGCCAGTTCGCCTTCCGCCTATGTTCCCGGTACGGGGGCGAATGTGGCCGCCCAGGTCACGAACAACGTCGCGCCCGCGAACGCCGCCGCATAGGACGCGCGCGCGAGGGTTTCGCTATTTTGGGCAAGCCGGGCGAGCTCATACAGAACTTCGCCGGTATCGGGTGTCTGGATGCGGCGCAGCACGCGCAGCTCAAGGGCGAACAGCACCACTGTGGCCCCAGCCGAAACCATGCAGAACGGGCAGATTTCGCCGATCGGGACGAGCTGGAGCCAGACGAAATAGGCCGAGGCCAGCACGCCGGAGGCTGTTACGGGCGTGAGCGCCTTGATGATCGCCGGGTGCCGGGTCTCAAACCACCACGCCGCCATCGCGATCGTCGCGAGGTAATAAACGGCGCCGAGCGTTGCCAGCGGTATGCCGGCGACATACCCCCAGTCGCTCGTGATCACCTCAAGGCTGCCGGCGAGGTCGGCGCCCTCGGGGATCTGCGGCAACGCCCAGAAGTGTATGACGCTCAGGAAAGCGCTGACCAACCAGCCGAGCACGGCGACGCCGACGAACCACCGCATCAGCGAGACGGCGCGGGCGTCCCCACGGTCCAGGGTGCTGCGTTCATCTTCAACCATGATCACCTCTTTGCCATGGCTTGTGTTCATGCATGATTCAATATATAAGCAGAGGTGCATGCAAATCAAGCCCAGCCGGCGCATACTCGGTGGGAGGCGCAAGGCGAGACAGATCCCTCGGTTCTCGTGGGGCAGGAGGAGTTACGCGCCCAGATTCGAGCCCGCGATGTCTGAGTAGATCAGCCGCGGTCCGGCGGCCTCCTCGCCAGCGAACTCGCACCAGCGCTCTGGCGTGGAGCGCGTTACGGCTCATCTGCAGCAGCCCCGAAAAGGTCTCGTGGTGGATCGCCTCATCGAGCTGGTACGGGATGTCGCCGAAGCGCTGCATGATTAGGTTACCGTCTCTAAAGTGCTATCATGTGCTAGCACTTGAGGGGTTCGCGAGGAGACAGGCTATGAGCAGCATCAGCGTCCGCCGCTTGGATAAAGAGACGATCGAGCGCTTGCGCGCCCAAGCAGACCGGCATGGCATATCCATGGAGGAGGAGGCGCGGCGCATCCTGCGGTCGGCGGTCTCGGAGCCGGAGCGCCTGGGCGATCTCGCTCAGGCTACGTTCGGCCCGAAGTATGGCGTAGAACTTGAACTCCCAGGCCATGACCCGCACGAGCCATGTGCGCCGGAACGATGATCGTGCTTGACACGAATGTCGTCTCTGAGATGATGCGCCCGCGGCCGGATGCGGCGGTGATCGAGTGGCTGAATGGCACGGGTAGCGGCTCGTTGTACCTGTGCACGATTACCATCGCCGAGATCGAGTACGGCCTTTGCGCCATGCCTGATGGGCAACGCCGCGAAGACCTGCGTGAGCGCTTCGACACCTTCATCCATACGGCGTTCGCACAGCGCATACTGGGTTTCGATCAACGGGCCGCTCGCCACTACGGGCGCATCATGGCGACGCGGCGGCGGGAGGGCCGGCCACTGTCGGCCCCGGATGGGCAGATCGCTGCCGTGGCCCGCAGCCGCGGTCTGGCGGTTGCCACCCGCAACGAGCCGGATTTCGCGGGAATCGGCGTAGAGATCCTCAATCCTTGGCGGCTGGATAGCTCTCCCTAAGAAAGACCTCGCTCAGTTCATGACAGTGTGGCCTGGTTATCCCCCCGGATCCGCTCTTCCGCCCACCCCATACCGATGCGCTCCTGCTCCAGCCGCAGGGGGCCGGCCTCCGCGTCTCCGGCCTGCAACTCGGCGAGGGTGGCCGCCTCCTCGTGGGTGAGCCGCTCCGGGGGCGCGGCACTGGCGGCGCCGCGCGGGTCGGGGACGCACAGGTGCCGGTGGGCCGCCAGGGTCGCACGGTCCATAAGCAGCGAGCGAGCGTGCGGCCAGACGCCCCGAAGCCGGTCGAGGATGGCGAAGCCATCGCGGTCCAGGTCCCCCCAGTAGGCGATGGGTACGCGCTCCAGCCAGGGCACCGCGCCGAGGGCATCGACCGCGTAGCCGAGACCCAAGATCGCGGCCGTGCCCGGCACCGGTGGTAGCGCCAGGCCGGTAGCCTGGTTCTCGGTGATCAGCAGTTGGCGCAGCGGCGGCGTATCGGCGGCCAGGTCCAGACGGGCGAGCTCCTCGACGGGTACGGCGAGATCGGTCAGACCGCGGATGGCCAGCTCCGGGTCGAGCAGCCGCAGCCGTATCCGCGTCGGCGCCTGCCGGAGGCCGTAGCGGGCCTCGAAGCCGCGGGCCCCGGTGTGGCGGGTATCCACCGCCTCGGCGGGCAGCACAAGGTCGAGCAGTTCACCGAGGAGCCGGCGCCGAGACTCGATGAACTTGGTATCAACGCCGGGGATGTCGAGCTGGCGCAGGTAGATCTCGGGGCGAGGGTGGTCGCGGAACCAGGCGCAGACGGCGAGCAGCTTTGGCCAGTCCTCCGCGTGCTCCAGAGCAGTCAGCGGCCGCCGGGCGAGCCACGGCAGCAGTTCCGCGGCCTGCTCTGCGGTGGCGCTCGCGACGGCATCGAAGGCGGCCGCCTCGCGGCGTCGCCCCAGAATTTTGAGGGCGTCCTCCGCGCAGGGCACCACCGCCGCGGTGGGCAGCTCCTGCCGGCCGTGAACGCGGTTGCGCTGCGCCTGCCAGCGCAGGTCGTAGCCAAAGCCCCGGCCCTCGCGGCTGCCGCGGCGCAGGCCGTCGGCCCAGTCGGCCACGGCGCCGAGGTCCTCGTTGATCTCATGGGTCCGCGGGCGCGTAAGGCTGACCTCCACCGGGAAGGGCTCTGGGGCCTCGGCCGTGGGCACGCGGGCGGCGAGCAGCGTGCCGCGGGACCAGAGCCGCTCCAGTCGCTCACGGACGGCCTCCGGCGTACTCCAGCGCCTCAAGCGGTGCCCTCATCCGCCGCCCGCGCCCGCGCCGCCGGGGTCTCGCTCCGGCCCCCGTGTGCACCGTCCACCTCCCGGCCGGCCCCGGGGTCGGCCTGCTCCGCCCGGTACTCGTCGATGGGGATGTGGCGCAGCTTGGAGTGCGCCCCGTCCGGGGCGCTGACCAGGCCGACGCTGGCGACGTAGGGCTCGATGATGTGGATCTTCTGCAGCGGCGTGACCACCAATAGCTGCAGCCCCAGGCGCTGGAACAGCTCCAGGCCGAAGCGGGCGGACTCGTCCGAGCCGCGGCCGAAGGCCTCGTCGATGAGCACGAATCGGAACGAGCGCGAGCGCTGCCGCTCCCAGTCGAGCCCGAACTGGTAGGCCAGGCTGGCGGCGAGCACGGTGTAGGCCAGCTTCTCCTTCTGCCCGCCGGACTTGCCCCCGGAGTCGGTGTAGTGCTCGTAGGGGGCGTCGTCCTCGCGCCAGCGCTCCTCCGCCGAGAAGGTGAACCAGTTGCGCACATCGGTGACCTTGCGCCGCCAGCGTCGGTCCGCCTCGGCGGTGCCCTCGCGGCCGCGCAGGCGCTCGATGATGGCACGGATGCGGGCGAAGCGCGCCTCCGACTCCGCCTCGGAGGCCTCGCCGTCGTCGTCCACCCAGCCCTCGACGCAGGAGCGCAGGTCGTTCTGGAAGTCGCGGATCTCGGCATCCTGAGTCGGGTCGGCAAGGAGCTCGATGTAGCGCCCCGGGTTGAAGTCGATGCCGTGCAGCGAGCGGTTGATGGTGCTGATGCGCTCGCGGATGGACTGGCGCTGCCGGTGCAGGTGCGCCTGGAAGTTTGCGATCTCGCGCAGGGTGTTCTCGTTGAGCAGTTCCCGGAAGCGGCGCTCGAAGCGGGGGAGGTCGTCGCTCTTGAGGCCGTCGAGCAGCGCCGCGTACTCGCCGTAGGCCTCGACCCGGGCGTCCATCTCCTGCGCTTCCAGCGGCCACTGGTGGCGGAAGTCGGCCATCGCGCTGACCACCTTGTCCGCCAGGCGCCGCAGGTTGCGCTCCACGTTGTCGATGTGCCGGCTCACCCAGCCGCGCACGGCGCTCTGGGCGTTGGCCAAGCTCTCCACGGTCAGCGACTGCTCCGCCAGCGCCTCCTCGCGGATGCCGTCGAGCAGCGGGAAGGCCTCGCTGCGCTGCGTCTCGGTGGCCGCCTGGTGGCGCTCGCGGGCGCTGGCCAGTGCCTCGGCGGTGCGCTCGCTGCGATCGGCCAGCCGGCTGCGCTCGTCGCGCTCCTTGAGCAGCAGCTGCTCGAGCTCTTTGATGCGGGCCTCGACGCCGTCGCGCTGCTCCTGGAGCGTGCGCAGCCGATCGGAACTGGCCTGGATGCGCTCGCGCTCCGCCTCCAGGCGCTGGATCTCGGCCTCCACGCTGTGCCAGTCCAGCTCCTGGAAGTCGGCGTAGACCTCGATCTTGTCCAGCGCCCGGATCTGCTCCTGCCAGCTGCGCAGCTCCTGCTCCAGGCGGCTCATCCGGTCCGCCAGCTCTTGCATGCGCGTCTGGTAATCCGCCGCCTGCCGCTCCAGGGCCGCGATCTTGGCCTCGTTGGACCAGCCGAGGATGAAGCGCGAGCGGTCGTCGATGCCGTGGCGGTCGTCCTTCTCGTGGCGGTAGCCGCCGCTCTTGATCTGACCGGCGCGCGTCACCGCCCGCTGCTCGCGGCGCAAGGTGTCCAGATCGTCGCAGCAGGCATAGTCGAAGCGCTCGGCGAGTTCGGCCTCCAGCCAGGTGTAGAAGCCCGAGTCCGGCCGGATGGCCAGGGCCCGCACCAGGGAGTGCGGGTGGAGCTCCGGCGACCGCTGCTGGCGCTCCCGCACCCGGTAGTAGACCAGCCGGCCGCGCAGGTGGGTGCGGTCCACCCACTCGGCAACGCGCGGGTAGTCCCGGTCCGGCACCAGCAGCGAAAGACCGAAGTTGTGCAGCAGCCGCTCGGCGGCCCCCTCCCAGTCGCGCGCCTCCTCGTGGACCTGGATGAGCTCGCCGGCGAAGGGCAGCTCGTCCGGGTCCAGGCCGGTCTCCTTGCACAGGTGCTGGCGCAGTTCCAGCATCCGGGCGGGGATGTTGGAGCGCCGGGCGCGCAGGGACTCCAGCTCCTGCTCGAGCTCCTGGTGGCGGCTGCGCAGCTCGCGGAAGCTGACCTCCAGCTCGGTGCGCTCGTTCTGGCGCTCGCTCAGCCGCGCCTCGGCGTCCTCGCGTAGCCCGGCAAGGCGCTGCTGGTTGGCAAGGAAGGTATCGGTCTCGTCGGCTCGGGAGAGGCCGAGGTGCTCGGCGAGGGCGTTGTAGGCGTCGGCATTGCGCCGGCGCCGCTCCGCCTCGCGCTGGTGCTCGCCGATCTGCTGCGCCAGGGCCTCCAGGCGGTCGCCGCCCTGCTCGGCGATGGCCCGCTGGAGCTCCTCGCGCTGGCTGCGCTGGCCGGTGAGGTCTTCGTCGAGGCGGCGGATGCGTTCGTCGTAGCGCCGGATGCGCTCATCCAGCCTCTGCCGGCGCTCCTCGAGCAGCCGCGCCTCGATGCCGGCGAACCAAGGCTCCAGGGCCTCGCGCGCCGCGCGCCAGGAGGCGGCCTCCGCGCTGAGGCGATGGTGCTCGTGGGCATCGGCGATGAGCGGCTCCAGGGCCTCGATCTGGGCCCGGGCGCGGATCACCGCCTCGTGGGCGCGGCTGAGATCGTCGAAATGGTGGATGAGGGCGTCGATGCGCTCGTCCACCGGCTCCGGCTCGAGCATGTGGCTGCGCACGAAGTCGGTCAGATTGCCCACCGACTTCATGGACACCGTCTGGCTGAACAGCTCCAGCGCCTGCTCGCCCTCGATGCCGAAGCGCCGGCGGAAGGCGGCCCCGTAGAGCGGGAAGGTGTCGTGCACCTCGATATCCGGCGCCTCGCGCAGGCGCTTGCGCAGGTTCTTGATGTCGTGGCCGAAGTCGGAGAAGTCCCGGGCGATGGTCAGGTCCCGGTCGGCGATCACGTGCATGCGCTCCGGTTGCCCCGAGCCCGAGAGCCAGAAGACCTGGGCCAGGGTTACGCCGTGCCCGTAGCCCTCATTGAAAAAGTAACCGAGGATGACCGAGAAGCTGTGCTCGTCGCGCAGGGACACCGGGCGGGCGCTGCCGCCGGTCTCCTCGCGCTCGGCCTTGTAGTGGCCGAGCACGTAGGAACGCAGGGAGCGCTCACGGCCCTCGGCACCGGCGGCCTTGTTGTAGGTGATGCGGTGGGCGGGTACCAGCAGCGTCGTGAGCGCGTCCACCAGCGTCGACTTGCCGGAGCCGTTGTCGCCGGTGAGCAGGGCGCTCTCGCCGCCCGGGGCCATGGACCAGACGCGGCCGTCGAAGGTGCCCCAGTTGTAGAGCTCCGCGCGATGCAGCCGGAAGCCGGTGCGCTCGGAAACGGGGGCCAGGTCAAGCTCTTGCAGCTTCATGGGTGGCGTCACCTCGATGCGGGCCAGCGCTCAGGCTCGGGGCTGGTCTCGGCCGGCGCGCCGGGGCTGTCGCCGCGGTCTGGGCCGAAGGTGTTGCCGTCGCCGGCGCCGCCCGAGGCCAGCTCCGAGGGGTCGCGCCCCTCGGCGTGGGCCCGGTAGGCGCGCAGGCGCTCCTCGAACTCGCCGAGCCACTGGGCATCCACGAAGGCCTTGAGGATGCGCTGCACCTCGTAGCGCTCTTCGTCGCCGCGCAGCCGGCGCAGGAAGCCGAGTTCCACGACGCGCCGGATATGGCTGTCCATGCGGTCGAGCAGGCGCGCCTCGTTGGCCGTATCGCGCAGGAAGACGCGCATCAGGTCCACGATCTGCTCCCGCGTCAGGATCAGCCGTGTGTCCCCGCCGCCGGCGTCGTGCTCAGCGAGTTTTTTGCGCAGCAGCGCGAGCAGGAGGCTGACCGGGTAGCTCAGCTGGCGACGCGGCACCAGCCGGGGCAGCAGGCTGTCGTCGTCCTCGTCGCGCGGGCGCTGGCGCAGGTAGGCGTAGCCCTCACCCTCGTCGAGCACCAGCTCCAGGCCGAGGACGCCGACGTAGTCCCGCACCCGGGCCTGAAGGTCAAGCAGGTGCTGCCACCGCTGCGGGGCGCTGTCGCGATGCAGCACCCCCCGCAAGAGGTGGACGAGCAGCTGGGAGAGGCGCTCGTCGCCGGGAGTCGTGCCCCAGGCGCCGACGGAACCGGACGCGGCAGGGGCGTGCCCCTCCAGCGGCTGGGCCGTGTGCGGGCGGGTGGCGGTGTCGGGGTCGTCGTGCTCGGTCATTGGGCTCCTGCGGTTGGGTCGCTGGGGCTGCTGCGGAGGAAGGTGACGGCGGGGACGTGGGCGCAGCGCTGTCGGCCTGTCTCCGGCTCCGTCCAGGTCACCGCCTCGGTGCGAGTCTCGTCCACCACCGCGCGCGCCTCGTCGGTGGCGATGGCGAGGTAGGTGACCAGCTCCGCCAGGCCCTGCTCCAGCGGATGCTCGGCGAGGAGTTCGCCGAGCGCCACGCGCCGACGCTCCTGCAGGGCGCGGCGGATGCGCCGACGCAGCCGGTCGCGATCCACGTAAGTCTGCTCGAAGAGCTCGGAGGCGTCCACGTCGGAGCCGTCGGCGGCGACCACCTGGTCGGCGAGCTGCGGCCGGAACGGCGGCGTGAACAGCGGCCGTTCCATGGGCAGCTCCACCCGCGGCGAGGCCTCGTCGAGCTCGATGAGCGCCTCCCGGGGCGGCTCGTCGCGCACCGCCACGGCGTGGTGCTCGATCTCCCGGATCAGGTCCATGATCCGGCGGTTCTCCAGCCAGGCCTGGTCGTCGAGGTAGCGCCGCAGCTGATGGGAGAGCTGGGCCACCGTGCGCTGGGTGGTCTCGCCGGCCTCGAGCCAGTCGTAGTGGATGCGGCCGATGCGCGGGTCCGGGTCCAGGGCCTGGACCGTCTCCAGGTGAAGGGCGCGCTCCAGAAGCTCGGTCAGTTCCTCCTGCCGCACTGGGGACATGAGGAAGTCCCAGAAGGCGCGGAAGCTGCGGCCCTGGTCGGAGTCGGCGATGGCGTCCTGCTCGCCGAAGATCTCCTCGAGCAGCTCGCCGCGGCTGCCCTCCCACATGGCGATGCGCTCGCGCACTTGCCGGTCCAGATCGCGGAAGTTCTGCTCCACCTGCCGGAAGTCGGCGAGCAGCCCGCGGGCGGTCTGCTCGGCCTGCAGGAAGCGCTCGCGCTGGCGGACCGGGTCCATGAGCGCCACCTCGCCGGCGCGCAGGCGCTTCATCTCGGCGTCGATCTCGGCGCGCTGGCGCTCAAGCTCCTGCAGCCGAGCCTGGGGGTCGGTCTCGGCGCCATGGATGAGTTCGCGCAGCAGGTCGAAGACGCTGCGCAGACGCGACTCGGTGGCCACGAACTGCCGCCCCCGCTCGAGTTCGGCGACCCAGTGGATGGCCTTCTCGGTCGCCGGCAGCAGGTCGTAGCAGGGCTCGTCGCTGCCGGCGGGGTAGTAGCGGCGCAGCCAGCCGCGCTCGTCGCCCGCCCACTCGGCCAGGTACTCGCGGGCCGGGCGCGGGTAAGGGTCCTCATCCGCGCGATCGCGCAGGGCGTAGAGGTAGTCGTCGAGCTGCGTCTCCAGCTCCGTCTCCGGGATGGCGCGGGCGTTGGGCGCGATGAAGGCCCGGTGTAGGAAGCCGATGACCAGCGGCGCGGTCTCGGCAGCGAGCAGCCGCCAGGCGGGGTGGTTGCGCCTGAGATAGAGGATGTCCGCGTGATCCAGATCGCCCATGCGCGCTCGGCTCCGGCACCGCAGCTATAATCGGCCAGTATCGCGCACCACCCGCGCACCGGGAAAGGAGAGGGTGCCCCCAGAGCCGCGGCGGCTTCGCGCCTGTTCAGCGATTCGAGTCAGAAACTGAAGGCGCGCTTCTTCTACCGGCGCAGCAGCACGCGCTGCACCCAGAGGGCGAACTCGCGACGCAGCCGCCCCTCGTCGGTGAGCTTGCCCTGCGTGATGAGATCCTGATAGAGCAGGCCGACGTAGGTCATCATGCGCACCGCCATGAAGCGGTCGACCTCGCTCTGGAACTCGAGCAGCAGGTAGACGTAGAGCCAGTCCTGGCCCCAGCGCACCCGCCAGATCACGTCGTCGTGCCGGTCGCGGTAGTCCTCGGTGGCGTAGGAGCCGTTTTGCTTCTCCAGCGTGGAGAAGTCGAGCTCGCGGACCCAGTCCTCGCGCACGTACTCGACGAGCAACTCCCGGACCATCTCCGGATGGGAGAAGATCCGCTTGTAGCCGGGATCGTGCTTGGGTTCGAACTCGTCGAGGCCTGGCTCTATCTAGACGGTACGGATAGGCCCCGGATACTGCGCGAGCTGATGATCGCTGGTCAGCAGCGTGTAGCCCTCGACACCGGCCTGCGCGATCAGCATGCGGTCAAAGGGATCCTTATGGAGGTCCGGTAGGCTGCCTACGGCGAGGGCATGGGCGCCACGGATCGCTAACTCCTCGTAGCCGTGTTCCAAGAGCTCGCGCCGGAGCACGGAAGGCTCCACCCGGAAGTCACTACGGTCGAGACCGCGCTTGATGGTGATCTCCCACAGGCTCGCAACGCTGTAGGCGAGCTGATAGTCCGGATCGAGGAGGAGGTCTCGCGCTTGCTGAGGTAGCCGCGGGGAGTCCGCTGCTGCCCAAAGCAGGATGTGGGTATCAAGGAGCAGATGCATCCGGATCCTCTCCCTGGAAGGCGTCGAGGATCGCTTGCCCACCGAGCCGGTCGAAGTCGTCAGGCACCTCGATCTGCCCCTTCAGGAAGCCGATGCGCTCACTGGTTCCAGGCTGCGGTGACTCAAAACGGGATAGGCGCGCGATCGGTTGGCCCGATCGAGCGATGATGACCGACTCCCCCTGGCTGACCTTATCGAGGAGGCGGGAGAGGTGGGTCTTGGCCTCATGGATGTTGACGGTCTCTGTCATGGAGCCCCGCTAGTGTTTACGTTAAGTTTAGTCAGATAGACTAAACTAGGTGCTGCCCAAAGGAAAGAACACGATCCCTCCTCGACGCTGACCCGCGGGCAGTAGCCGATATCCCGGGCCAGGTTGATGTTGTCCGAGCGGATCTTCGGCACGTCGCCCGGCTGCAGGCGACCGCCGCGTTCGATCACGAGATCGACCTCGCGCCCGGACCGATCGCGCCAAAAGTAGAGATTGGAGGGGTGTGACGCCGAGTAGCTGACGGACGTCGCGCTCAAGGTAGGTCTGGACGTAGGAGCCGTACCAGAGGGCGGGCTCCACGGGGCGGTCGTAGATCGGCGGGTAGCCGCCCCGCCCAAGCGCCTCGTTGAGCTGCTCCGGCAGCTGCTGCGCGGCAAGGAGCTCGTCGCGCGCGAACGGCAGGAGTGCCAGCATGCCGACTCGCCCGGCCAGGCTCTGGGTCACGGCCGAGACCATCCCGAACTGCTGTGAGCCGGTCAGGATCCACTCACCGAGCCGGCCGCTCTGGTCGACACGTCCCTGCAGGTAGGAGAACAGCGCCGGGCAGCGCTGGATCTCGTCCAGAACAGCACCCCCCGGAAATTGGGCGAGGAAGCCGCGCGGGTCGTCGGTGGCGAACTCCCGCTGATCCGGGTCCTCCAGGGAGGTGTAGGGACGGTCCGCAAAGAGCGCCCGGACGAGGGTGCTCTTGCCGGATTGGCGGGGCCCGGTGACGGCGACCACCGGGAAGCTGGCAGCCAGCTGCTCGAGCGTGGCCTGGGCGTGCCTCGGAATCATGTGCTGATTGTAAGCGGCACTTACAATCAGCACAAACCATGGCGCGTACAACACCGCGTGCAACGCGGTTAGGCGCGCGGTTCCGAGCCCGCCGTACAGATCTTGCAGTTGTCCTTGCTAGATCCCGTGGTACCACCAATGCCACGCGACGGGCCGCGACACGCCCTCCTTGACGCGGACCTGCGGTAAGCGGACGGAGACCGCCATGACGGCGCAAGAGCACGACCCCGGCTACAAGCGGCTCTTCTCCCAGCCGGAGATGGTCCGGGAGCTGCTCGTCGAGTATGTGCGCGAGGACTGGGTCCGCGAGCTCGACTTCTCCACGCTAGTACGCGTCCGGCCTAACCCGTCTATCGAGGCCTGAGCCGGTATCCCGAGTGGGCCCGACGCGGGGGTTCGGCTCAGCCGGCCGATGCTGGGGAGACGCCGCAGGAGAGCGCCGCGGGCTCGGCTCCGATTCACCTGGCCCTCGAGCCGGTGGACTTCCGCAAGTCCTTCGACGGCCTGTCCGTGGCGGTCGTCGAGGCGCTCGGGCGCGACCCGCTCAGCGGCGAGCTCTTCGTCTTCCGAAATCGCGGCGGCGACAAGCTCAAGGCCCTGTACTGGGATGGCCAGGGCTTCGTGCTGCTCTACAAGCGCCTGGAGCGGGGCCGCTTCGTCTGGCCGTCGCACCTGCCGCGCCAGCCGAGCCGGCACGACTACAAGCCGGAGGATCTGGCCTAGCTTGAGCAGCACTACGGGCCGCTTGAGGAGATCGACCTGGAGGTCACCGAGACCCTCGAGTACCAGCCGGGGCTGAGCTTCGTCGCCTGCATCGCCCACGCCCGACGACGCTTCGAGAAGGTGGCCCGACAACAGAAGAGCTTCGGTCGGGCCCACGGGGTGATGAAGATGATCACGCAGGTCGCAACATTTTTATCATTTCGGCAGTGCTTATTTGTCTCCGCTGTGGTTTGGTGCTGAACCAGCAAATCGCGGATCAATCCTCTGCGAAAACCGATATGCCGCTTCCGCTAAAGGAAGAGGGAGCAGGCTTCGGAGAAATGGATACCAAACCGCTATATGCTGCCATAAGGGTAAACCTAGCGTGCGGCAGCCACGCCAGCCAATTTGCCCCTGGATGAAGCACTCACGGGGGGGCTGGCGTCGAATGTTTTCTTGAGAAAAGCGGTAATATACTACGGGGTCCGCGAGGTTTTCGAACTTTAGTCCGTTATGCAATGCGCGGAACCATAACTCGTAGTCTTGGCCTCTCGGCAAATTCGGGCTGTAGTTTCCTGCCTCTAAAATTTTTTTTCGCCGGAAAGTGACGCTAGGGTGGATAACCGGACATGCCCAGATCTTTTCAGCAATTTCCTTGTGCTTTCTTGGCATTGTCCTAGTTTTCCCGATGTTTCCTTCGTGGTCAATCTCTACTGCGGATCCACCTAGAATGTCAATGCTTGGGTTTTTAATCAGGTGCTCTGCTTGGCGTTCAAGTCGATCCGTGAAAGCAATATCGTCAGCATCAATTCTGGCAACCCATGTGCATCGCGTGTGCTTCAGGCCTTCGGCTAGAGCAGCACCGAGGCCTTTGTTTTTCTCTTGAATTACTTGGCGCAGTGGGATTTTTTTCTTTTGTTCTTCAATGACCTCTCTCTGGGGCGGCGTAAGCGCGCCTGATTCGACCAATATGACCTCATTGGGAGGTAAGGTCTGATGCTTGAGGCTTTCGAGGCATTCATTTAAAAAGGCTGGAGAGTCACCGAAATAAGTAGCAAGTAAAACAGAGATATCTGATTGCATAGAGGGTCGGCTTCTACGGTGCGCAGGGTTCTTATGCGAATCAAACTTTCAAAATGGAGGCAGCGTCACGCTACCGAAGCATCGCATACTGCGCACAGGCATGTATTAAAACCAAGTCTGGGTGCCTACACCTACCGACAAGCGGGAGGAGGTGTCAGGCTGCGGTTTCTCTCGATTGTTCGAGTTGATGGTGTGCTAGGTTCATGCAGTAAAGACGTCGGTGGCCCTCGTGGACCGAGTCCAGGAAAACCGCTTGACCGTCGGCTGAAAAGCGAGGGTGGAGATCACAGCGTTGTGGCCCCGCGTATCGGAAGCCGTGGAAGAAAGCGCCCAAATGCTCAACGCTTCCGGTATCCAGATCGAGTAGGCGCAGGTGCTGTAGGCGCGCCTTATCGGGATACGAGTCGGTGATGACCCAACGACCGTATACGGAGGGGTGACCGTCTCCGTGCTCATCTAGTCTGCGTTCTGACAGAGGTTGCAGATGGCCGGATCGGTCCAGCCAGTAGTAGCCGTCTCTCCCGTCTCGGGCCTGCATGTAGCCGATAAGCCAGTCGGCATCGTACCAGACAAGATGGCTCACCATGCCAGTGTCTACAAGGAGGGTAAGGGCCCCGGTCGCAAGATCCAGCAGCCAGAGGCTGTCGTGCCGCCGTCCGTGCTCGAAAACCCGATAGAGGAAAACACAGCGCTGGCCCGAGGGGTCCAGCATCGGATGGTTGACCTTGTGTTGATCCCCCTTAAGGTCGGACTTTTCCGCAAGCGAGGACAACGAGACGACAAGCTCCGGGGTGGTGCCTTCAAGTGGTACCACCCATAGGCCGTCCTCGTCGTCTGAGGGCATCGGGATCTGGGCATGGTTCGAGCGAGCGAAGTAGCCGTAGTCAGGGCGCAGTTGCGCGAGCCTCTCGAAGTTGATGGAAACCGCAAGCCCAGATTGGGCCGAGGCGTCGTAGACGGGCTTGCTTAAATCACGCAGCCAGCGCCCCTCGTTATTGCGCAGCCGCGCGACGTAGCGTTGCTCGGAAGTGTCGAAGTCGTTGTACAAGAAGGTTTGCGAATCGACCCACTGTAGCCGGGCCCCTTGCTGCCAATTGAAGGCGCGGGTGGGCCATCGGCTCAGCGGGGTGCCTTCGTGATCCGCGAGTACGATGTCGATGGCGGAGGCGCACCAAGGGGGGCGGGCGGTATCCGCGTTGGTCTCGTGCCAGAGCAGACGCCGGCTATCCGGTGACGCCGGACTGTGATCGTAATAACCGAAGAAAGAAGCTGAATCGGGATGTCCCAGGGAGTGAATGGGGTAGTGGCACGAGCGGTGGAACTTGGGCCGGTTCAGCAGGTACGACCAGCGTTGCCAGGCCGCCTTTGCGGCAGCCTTAGCTCGTGGAGCGCTCGTAAGGAGCCGCGCGATGCGACGTTCTAAGACGTTGAATTGCGTCATGACTTGGGCCCTTGCTGAACCAAATCTTCGTAGAGAGCCATGTACTGCTGTGCCGTCGCCCTAGCAGAAAAGTGCTGCTCTGCGGCTTTCCGAGCAGTGTGACGTCGTTCGGGAAGATGAGGATCCGATGCGGCAGTCTGGAGGGCTTCAGCCCAAGCGTCTGTACCTTGCTCTGGCACCAGGCGTACCGCCTCTCCAGCGTACTCTGCGATCTCTCGATGAGCCGGGATGTCGCTCAGTAGTGCCGGGACGCCGCAGGCTAGAGCCTCTAAAACAGCATTCGGGAGGCCCTCACTGCGTGAGGTGCTCACGAACCAAGAAGCGGTTTGGTAGTAAGGAAGAGGGTTGTCGACGGCACCAGTCAAACAAACGCTGGAGTGATCGGCCTCGGAGGCGAGCTGGTGGCTGAGCGGCCCATCCCCGAGGATCGAAAGGTGGGGGGATGATGGCCCGAAAACCTCGCGGGGGAACGCCTGCTGGAAAGCGTCCAGCATTAGGTTCGGTTCTTTGCGAGGGATGAGTGATCCAACCCAAACAAAACCTGGTTGCTCGCTTCGTACCTCTTCGCCAGGCCGGTAATAGTTGGTATCTACGCCGTTGCGAATGGCCTGGGCTGAAATGCCGTACTCTCGAGAGTATAAACGGGCAAGCTCCGAAGAGCACGTTACCGGCTTGTGCAGGCGCCGCAGGGCCCGTAGGTGCCAGAATGCAAGCGCTCTGCCGGGGAGTGCCCCAAAGCGGGAAGGGTAGTCTTGGGCCGGGTCATTGCGAATAGTGGCTAGGTGGCACCATTGCCCAGTCAGGCGCGAGACCCAGCTATCAGGGCGCGCTCCGCTTGTATGAACGATTTGCGGATCGAGTTCTTTGAGGATCCGATAGAGCTTGCGTGGGCCACGACCGAGAGCCGATAGCCTACCCAGATTAAGCGAGTGGACCGTCACGTCAGAGGGAATCTCGGAGCGCACGGACCGATTGCTGCGCTCAGGTGATAAAACGATGAGGCTGGGTGTAAACCGATCACGTTCAAGGTTATGCAGCAGGTGAAGTAACTGTGTGGTGGGGCCGGATGGGGGCAGGCTCGATACAACATATGTGACCGTTATCATAATTTGGCGGCGTCATTCTCTAATTAATACCAGTTATTATATGGAATCTGGTGCTGGTAAAAGGTTTGCCTCGACATCACAGCGGCTCCTTGCAGACAAGGATCTTAGACCATAGGGCGTTGAAGAGCCATGGGCCGCCAGGAACAGCCCTAATCATTTGTGCCGTCTTGCGGAAGTTCATCGATCGCAGCAGTGTGTCAGGGTCCCAAAAAACATTCTGAAAGTATGTAAGCGCTAGGTTGTAAATCTGGGGACTTGTTCGATAATGAGTCTTATGGTGAAGATAGTTGTGTATGGAGTCGACACCGCGGCGACCCCATTCGGTCCGTGGGATGTTTGGTACCGGCATGTGCTTCCAGAAATGAATCCATTTTTTGTTTTGTATTTTTGTCGCTAGAGGAATGTTAACATGAGGCTCAAGTGGCTTGTTGTTGGAAGGGAAATAATGGAAAGAGACGCCCTCCGGTTTGCAAACTCTAGCCACTTCCTGAAAAAAAGAGTCGAGATCTTCGACATGCTCAATAACCTGGTCGCTATACACCAAGTCAGCTTGGTTGTCTTTAAAAGGAAGTTGTTGATTGGCGCCAGATCCTATCTGCCTGACGTACCCTCTTTCAAGGAGTTCGGTCCGAGCTAAGTCAGCTTTGTTCTTGAACTCGACGTCGCAACCGTAGGCGTCATATCCCTCGTTCCTTAGGTCACGGACTGTGGAGCCATCCCCGCATCCGACGTCTAAAATAACAGGTGTACGCCCTTTATAATCGCTAGGTAAGTATTTAGTGACCAGGTTTGCGATAATTTGAGACTTCTGTTTCATGGTGCATCGACCCGTAGTTATGGAGAAGGAGTTACCGAAAAAAGTACTCGGCCTGGTCGTCGGTTAAATTCCAAACGCTGGCAACGATAACTGGCCTCTCTGATACTGTGGTAGAGTCGAGAGGTATGTCTACTGTGCCGACGAGCCGTCTTTACAGGTATCGCTAAATGTAGAGCCAGAATATTGGGAGTTATGAGTGCCTTACCACGATCGAGGCCACTACGGAACTCCCAGATATACGACAGAAGTACGCTGGGGTACGCTGGACCGAAGAGATTTCTTGGACAAAGAGCAATGCGATCGCTTCTAAAGAGAGGTGAGAAGCCAAGTCTTATACCCTTCAGATAGTTGCAAGTAATGGTAATTATAAAGAAAAATAAGTCCGCAGGCGGCGGTGACGATGATCGCCGCATAAAGGCGCGGCCGAAAAGCAGTAAGCAAGTACCCTAGCAGAAAAGCGTCAAAGAACAAGAATGCCGTAGCAAGCCGGGCGCCTAGTTGGTGGAAGTCGAACAAGGCTAGCCGTAACGCACAGCCGATCGTAACTATTGCGATTAGAAAATGTAGAGTCGTGTCGTGAGGAGGTGGTTTTCTGTAAAAGAGCGCAGCAATAAGAAGTACTACCAGAGACTGGTAAAGACCAAGATTTAGCAGTGGGGCGCCTTCAGAGCGGTGACCAAGAATATATGAGTAAAGAAATGGGGGTTCTCCGAGTAGGTGGTATGCGGTCAGTACCACGTATTCACCGACTCCAGAAAAACCAATCGCGGCGCTTGAAAGAAGGATAAGAAGAGAGTGGCGACATACACTTTCATATCTGCGCCAGAAGTAGACGACCACAAAAACTAGTGCGCTAAAGTGTGCTGCGGTCGCAGCTGCGAAAAAAAAGAACGACTTGAGGGTCTTTTGATTGATAAGCAGTAAAGCCGCTACGGCGAGTAACGAGTACGCTAGGCCACTTCTTATTTGCGCCATCGGCAAAAAGAAGAAGTAGTTACTAAAATAAAAAAGGAGCGCGATGAATGGGTAAGGCGTTAACCGGAGCGCTGCATACCCGAGAATCCCGAGCGTCAACGAGGCGAAGGCAAAAAAGACAAACCGCTCGCCGCCCAAGAGGCTGCCCAAATAAGATATGACAAGTGAAAGGGGTTCAATCTTGAACTCGGAAAAATAGAACGTAATGAAATCAGCGGGGGTGGTTATCGCTTGGGGGAGGGTGTCGAAAACGGAAGCATATGTGCCATAATCAAAAATAATGCCATCGCGCATGCCCGCGATCACGGCGAGCATAGCAACGAGATACATGAAAACCACAAAACGCAGCTGCACCACTGCCTGGTTCTCTCTAAATCCTGTGTTGGGGCAGGAGAAAGCTAGCGCAGGTAGGGCAAGCGCTAGGTACAGTAATATGTAAAGCATAGACAATTTCTGCCTGAGGTGTTGGCTGGTTCGATGCAGTGATTCGTTTACGTAATCTCGAATTCTACAGCTTCGCCTTATTTAAGGTATCTAATAACTTCGAGCGCGGGTTGAGAGCTTCAGACAAAAACGTCCTAGAATGAGACTGCTCTTGCAGGCGTTATCGCTGAGGTTAACGGGCGATGCCGAATAGGTCGCGATATTCGCAGGCAATCTTCGGTGCCGCGAACTCCTGAGCGCGTTCCTGCCGTTCAACCTGGGTGGCCCGGGGGCGCGCCAAGGCTTCCGAGATCGAGTCGGCTAAAGCATCCGGATCGTCCGGATTAACTAGATGTCCCAACTCGCCATCTCGCAGGATGGAACGGTTGGCACCGGGGCAATCGGTCGCGACCACCGGAACCCCCGTCCCTAAGGCCTCAAGCAGAACGTTGGGGAAGCCCTCCCATCGAGAGGACAAGACGAAAAGCGATGCGTGCTGAACGACATCCGTCGGGCGTGTCACGAAGCCTGGGAGGTGGACACGGTCAGCGATACCTAAATCAGCGATCTGTCGCTCTAGTGTTGCGCGAAGCTCTCCCTCACCCAAAATGGCTAGGTGTAGGGTGGTGTCGCTGAGCCGAGCGAATGCACTCAGAAGGGTATCAAAACCTTTCTGATAGGTTAGGCTTCCGACCGCGCAAATGAACCGAGTGTTCGAGTGCGGTAAAAAATCAGGTGTTGCGGCGCTGCCTGGGTCAGCCTGGACATTAAGAGCTGGGTTGCCGATGGTCCGGATCTTGTCATCTGCCGAGACGTTGGCGTCGAGGATGTTTGAACGGAGCTCAGGCGATAGCGCGATGACATGAGTCGCATAGGGGTACGTTATCCGCATGAGAAGACGCCTGAGGATCTCCTCCTTCCGCACGACGTTGGCCTCTCGTACGAGCAGCCGACCTGGGCGCCCGGCCAGCCGCCATGCGAGGATCGCGACCACGTTACAGTAGGAGAGCGTCGAGCATAGAGCCTGAGGGCGCTCAGCTCGAAGGTAGCGAGTGAGCGCCGGAAGTGTGCGCCTCATGCGGTTCGTGGCCAGGTTGACGATCCTGACCTCAGGACGAACCTCGTACCAAAAGTCGCCTCCGTCGCGAATGACCACCAGGTGGATAGGGTGGGGGGTCAGATCGACGAGCGTGTTGGCCAATGTGACGAAGACGCGCTGTGCGCCACCACCAAGAAGGCTAGGGACGAAAAGCGCGATCGGGGCGAGGTGTGAGTCGTGGTCGTTAGTACGAGGCAAGTGGCTAGTCCTTATTGTTTCGCCCGGTATGTTCGGTGCTAGGGTTAAGCTCTCAGGCCGATCGGCAGCCCAAAGCCACCACTGGCTGTGAAAGTATGGAGGATTCGTGTGCCGGCTCCGGCCCTATAACCCGGATTATTCAT
>NZ_JAJNQP010000025.1:0-19854 GCF_022227985.1 Halorhodospira sp. M38 | reverse complement strand
CCGGGCCGTGCCGTCATCCCCCGAGCGAGCAAGGCTGAGCACGGTTCACCCCGAGGTACGGCTCCCATCCATAGGGTCGATTGCCGCCAGCGACCGTATCCTGGCGGGGAGGGGCCGGGGCCGTAGGCGACCCCGGCGCTTCGACTGGCCGGCAGCCTGGGAGGCGTCTCCGTCAGCCGCTGCAGCTGGCACCGCCGAGAGCGCAGAACTGAGCACAATGGGGATGGTTGAGCGGCATCTCGGTGAAGCTGGCCACCAAGCTGGAGCCGAGCTCGAAGGCCGGCTCGTAAGGCAGTAGCGTGCACGGCACCACCACCGGCTGCGATGCCCCCTTGCGCTTGATCACCATGCGGGAGCTCGCGCACATCATCTCGTCGGGACTACGCCCGACCTTCTCCCAGCAGCCCTCCGAGATCTCCGGGACATCCCGGCTGGCATCCATCTCCGGGAACAGCACCAGGCGCCCGGGGTCGTGGGCATCGAGCGTGATCCCATGGGCGTCGAACAGGGCCTGGTAGCCCTCGCGCAGGGTCGCTTCCGCCTCCCCGGAGGTCTGCCGGCCGGCCACATCCACCCGGAAGCCGCTCTCCGAGAGCCACCGCAGGCCGCGGACCATGGGCTCCCACGATCTCGGCCCGCGCTCGGCCTCGTGCAGATCCTGCCGATAGTGATCGACGGATACGCGCACCGTCAGCTGCTGCCCGTAGCGCTCCCCGATCGTCTGTAGGCGCTCATGGACCTTCATCATCGGCCTCATGGCGTTGGTCAGCACCAGCGCCTCGTAGCCGCGACCGAGCGTATCCTCCAGGGTGGGGATCATGTCCGGATTCATGAACGGCTCCCCGCCGGTGAAGGCGATGGTCCGGGTACCGAGGCCCTCGCGCTCGATCTCGTCCAGGTATCCGGCCACCTCGCTAGCGCTGAGGTAGACCAGGGCATCATTGCGCGGGGAGGACTCGATGTAGCAGTTGCGGCAGGCGAGGTTGCACAAGGTCCCGGTGCAGAACCAGAGCGTCTCCAGGCGCTGCAGGCGGACCGAGGCGCGGGGCTGGCCATCGGCCGTGAACGCCGGGTCGCGGAACTTGCGGGGATCGATCAGGTAGCGATCCGCCCCTGAGCCCTCCTCACCCTTGGCTTGCTTCGGCGGCGCCTCCTCCTCATGGCTCATGGCGAGCTCCTCCTCATCGTGGTCACGAAGCCCTGAAACGGGTGCTCCGCTGGCCGGGCCTCATCCGGGCTCGGTGATGTAGCGCGCCGCCCAGGCGGCGATGACGGTGGCGGCGTACCGGGCGTCCGCGGCTCGGGTCAGAAGATGGTCGGCATCATCAAGGGAGATATAGCTCTTCGGGTGCTTCGCGGTCTCGAAGATCCGCCGCGCGTGATCGACGGGCACCACCTCGTCGAGGGGGGCGTGCATGACCAGCAGCGGCCGGCGCAAGTCCGCAATGCGGCTCGCCTGATCGTGCCCGACGGTCTCCTCAATGAACGATCGCCCGACCCGGAACGGGCGCCCCCCGAGCGTGACCTCGGCCTCCCCGACGGCCTCGATCTGGGCGCGCTTCTCCCCGAGGTGCTCGAGCACATGATCGGCCTCGAACGGCGCGGCGATCGAGCACACGGCCCGGCATTCCGGGATGTCGCCGGCCGCGGCGATCGCCGCCGCGCCCCCGAGGCTGTGGCCGACCAGGATCCTCACCGGCCGCCCGGCATCGCGCATGAATTGCGCCGCCGCGAGCACGTCGGCCACATCGGAGCGGAAACCGGCATGGCCGAACACCCCCTCACTGCCACCGAGCCCAGTAAAGTCGAAGCGCAGGGTCGCGATCCCCTGCTCGGCCAGCGCGCCCGCCAGCCACGAGGCCGCCTTGATGTCCTTGCCGCAGGTGAAGCAGTGGGCGAACAGGGCATGGGCCCGCGGCGCCCCCTCCGGCTCGTCGAGCCTTGCCGAGAGCGTGTGCCCCTGAGCGCCGGGGAAGTCCAGTCGTTGCGTGCGCATCCCGTCCCTACCTGTACCGTCCGTATTAAAACACCACTATAACGCCCTTGGTGCCCCACGACTCGGGCCGGACCTGCCCAGCTGTCGTTCTACCCAAACGCCCTCGCCGTTACATCACACGGGCGCCGGGGCGGTGTTTGACACGAACGGCCCGCGCGCCTATTTTCTACAATTAAATGGATTTCTTTGCATGCATCTTCAGAGCCGAGGAGGCCTGCAATGACCGATCTCGAGACCGACGTCGCCATCATCGGGGCGGGTAGCGCCGGACTGCGCGCCTACCGGGCCGCCGCCGCCCATACCGATCGCGTGCTCCTGATCGAGGGCGGAGCGTACGGGACCACCTGCGCCAGCGTCGGATGCATGCCCAGCAAGCTGCTCATCGCCGCCGCCGACGCTGCCCACACGGCGCACCATGCCGACGGCCTCGGCGTCCACGCCGGCTCAGTCGAGATCAATGGCGCCGAGGTGATGGAACGGGTCCGGAACCTGCGGGACCGGTTCGTCAGCGGGGTCGTCGGCAACACCGAGAAGATCCCGGCCGAGCGGCGGATCCATGGCTACGCCCGGTTCGAGGACGCGCAGACCCTGCGGCTCGACGACGGGCGGCGGATCCGGGCCGGGCGCACCGTGATCGCCACCGGCTCCCGTCCCAACGTGCTGCCGATGTTCAAGGATCTCGGCGACCGGGCCGTGGTCAACGACGATCTCTTCGAGTGGCGCGACCTGCCCGAATCCGTGGTGGTCTTCGGTCCCGGGGTGATCGGCATGGAACTCGGCCAAGCCCTCCACCGGCTGGGCGTCCGCGTTCGAATCTTCGGGATCGGCGGCTTCCTCGGACCGCTGACCGATCCGCGCGTCAAGGATGCCGCCGAGGAGATCTTCGGCGACGAGCTGGCCCTGGATACCGATGCACAGGTTGAGTCCCTGCACCGCGAGGGCGATGAGGTCGTGGTCCGTTTCCGCGACAAGAGCGGAACCGAAGCGGAAGAACGCTTTGCGTACCTGCTCGCCGCCACCGGCCGCCGCCCCAATGTGGACGGCCTCGGTCTGGAGGCCACCGGCCTGAGCCTGGACGACGACGGCGTGCCGCTCTTCGACCCCTACACCATGCAGTGCGGTGATCAGCCGATCTTTATCGCCGGCGACGCCAACAACGAGCACCCGGTCATGCCCGACGCCTTCGACGAGGGCGAGATCGCCGGCACCAACGCGGGCCGCTACCCGAGCGTCGAGCGCGGGCGCCGCCATCCGCCGATGAGCATCGTCTTCACCGAGCCCCAGATGGCCCTGGTCGGTGCGCGCTTCACCGATTTATCCGGGCACGACCACGCTATTGGAGAATTCGACTTTGCCACCCAACCCCGCGCCATGGTCATGCGCGAGAACCACGGGGTCATGCGCCTCTACGGCCGCCCCTCCGACGGCGCCTTCCTGGGCGCCGAGGTGCTGGCCCCCCGGGCCGAGCACCTGGGCCATCTCCTGGCCTGGGCCGTCGATAGCGGCATGACCGTGGAGCGCATGCTCGACCTGCCTTACTACCATCCGGTCCTGGAGACAAGCATCCGCAACGCCCTCCAAGACCTGCAGCGAAAGATGAAGGCCTGAGCCGCGCGCGGAGTGGGAGCGACCGCCATGGCTGAGCTCGTCAATCAACGCCGCCTGCTGGAGCAACTCGCCGGGATCGGCAAGGCCCTGGGGCATGCCTACCGCCTGGAGCTCCTGGAGCTGCTGGCCCAGCGCGAGCGCAACGTGGATGAGCTCGCCCGCCTGACCGGCATCCGGCTGGCCAGCGTCTCCCAGCACCTCCAGCAGCTGCGGCGCATGGGGCTGATCTCGGCGCGCAAGGAGGGAACGCGTGTCTACTACACGCTCGCCGATGAGCAGGTCACAGCCCTGCTCGGCATGCTGCGCGAGGTAGCGGAGCGCAACATCGCAGAGCTGCAGCGCATGACCGAGCAGTACTTCCACGACAGCGACGCGCTCGACGCCATCGACTCGACCGAGCTGCTCGAGCGCCTGCGCGCCGGCATGGTCACCCTCATCGACGTCCGCCCGCCGGAGGAGTTCGCAGCAGGGCATCTGCCGGGCGCGATCAACATCCCGGCCGAGGAGCTTGAGGCACGCCTCGATGAGCTGCCCGCCGAGCAGGAGATCGTCGCCTATTGCCGCGGCCCCTACTGCGCCCTGTCCGTCGAGGCCGTCCGGCGGCTGCGGGCGCAGGGCCGGCAGGCGTACCGCTTGGAGCAGGGCTTCCCGGAGTGGAAGGCCGAGGGGCTGCCGGTGCAATAGCAGGCCACCCCCACATGCGCATCAAGAGGAGGAGTTATGCCCACGTACGACTACCGCTGCCCGAGCAACGGGGTCACGCTGGAGGTGCGCCACGGCATGGACGAGTGCGTGCGCACCTGGGGAGAGCTTTGCCGCCTCGCCGGCCATGACCCCGGCGAGACGCCCGAGGACGCGCCCGTGGAGCGCCTGATCTCAGGGGCCGGCTACATCAGCAGCGCGAGCCGCTCCGAGCCGGAGCCGGCCGGCGGCTGCTGCGGCGGGGTGTGCGGGCTCTAGCCGCTCCCGCCGGAGCGGGCGAGGCCCGGGCAGCCCCCGCAGCTGCCGATCGCACCACAAGGAGGATCAAGCATGAGCGAGCTAGCAAGGACCTGGCTCCAGGACACCTATCCGGTGCGCAGCCTGGAGCTGCCCAAGGGCGGCCGGGGGCCGAGCAGCGCCGATGACATCGTCGCCGGCCTGCGCAGCCGCATCGACCGTGATGGATGAGGGCGCCGCCTTCCCATCCGCCTGCTGCTAGGGAGGAGCACGACCATGTGGTCCATCCTCTACGCGATCCAGAAGCGCCTGACCTGGGCCATCCCGGCCATGCTGGTCCTGGGCTTCCTCTACGGCGCCCTCCTGCCCTCGGATCCGCTGCGGTGGCTCGTCCTGCCCCTGACCTTCCTGATGGTCTACCCGATGATGGTCACGCTGCGGGTCTCGCACCTCACCGGCTGGGAGGATCTGCGTGCCCAGCTGCTCACCCAGGGCGTCAACTTCGCCGTCATCCCGTTCATCGCCTTCGGCCTGGGCCTGCTCTTCTTCGCGGACCAGCCCTACATGGCGCTGGGACTGCTGCTCGCGGGCCTGGTACCCACCAGCGGCATGACCATCTCCTGGACCGGCTTCGCCGGCGGCAACCTCGCCGCAGCGGTCAAGATGACGGTCATCGGGCTCCTGCTCGGGGCCCTCGCGACGCCCTTCTATGTGGAGGCCCTGCTCGGCGCGCAGATCCACGTCGATCTCTGGGCGATCGCTCAGCAGGTGCTGGTGATCGTGGTGCTGCCGCTCATCCTCGGCGTGCTCACCCAGCGCGCGCTGGTGCGCCGCTACGGCCAGGAGGACTTCCGCAACCGCTGGGCCTTCCGCTTCCCGGCCCTGTCCACGCTCGGCGTCCTCGGCATCGTCTTCATCGCCATGGCGCTCAACGCCGAGACCATCCTCGCGGCGCCGGAGCGGCTGCTCTACATCCTGGCCCCGGTGGCCCTGCTCTACGCCATCAACTTCCCGCTGAGCACCCTGCTGGGCAAGGCCCTCCTGCCGCGGGGCGACGCCATCGCGCTGGTCTACGGATCCGTGATGCGCAACCTCTCCATCGCCCTGGCGATCGCCATGAACGCGTTCGGCGCCGAGGGGGCGAATGCCGCCCTGGTCATCGCGATCGCCTTCGTCATCCAGGTCCAGGCGGCCGCCTGGTATGTGCGCCTGACGCGCAAGGTCTTCGGCCCGCCCGAGGATGAGACCCGGCAGGCCCGCCAGACGGATACAGCCGAGTCCGGTAACCAGGCCGGCGAGACCGAGGCCAAGGACGAGGCGGGGTCAAAGGGTACCTCGGGCTAACGCTCGGGGGGCACGCCCTTGCAGATCGCCCGATTGGCGCCCCGGAACGCATGCCGGGGCGCCAATCGGAGCGAGCGGACCCGAGCTTGACGTACGAATGCGAATCTTTATCATGCACCATTCAATCCATCATTATATGGATAACTCCCATGAAGCGCCTCGCCCTCGCCCTCGCTGGACTGGTCGGGATCCCTTTGACTGCCGCCGACGCCTCCGGGCCGACGGAGATACGCGTCGCGCTGCCCCCCGATCCCAATGCGGTGCCGGTATTCATCCTCGAGCAGCGACAGGACGAGTTCCTCCCCGACGCCGAACTCGAGCTGGTACCGAACCCCGCGGGCGATCCATCGGCCATGCGCGCCATGGTGCAGGACGGCCGCACCGATTTCGCCTTCTTCAACCTTGTGGGGGGCGTGCGATTCGTGGAGGGTGGACTCGATCAACTCGAGCTGGTCGCCCCCTGGGTCTGGCAGGGCATCTATCTGCTCACCCCTGAGGACGGCGCCGGAGCGAAAGCGACAGATGGCAACCAGGTATTGGTCGCGCCCGGGCTTTCGACCCCACCCCATGTGGTCACAGAGCGAGCCCTTACCGAACACGGCATCACGCCGGATTTCGCCAGTAGCGGCGCCGGCATGGCATTACTGGCCCAGGCTCGGAACCCCCGGCGCGCCCCTGAGGGCGTCGCCGCGCCGGAGCCGCTGGTCAGCCTGATCCTCCACCAACAGGCGGCCGACGACTGGGAGCAGCAATGGGCCATTGAGCTGGATCCGGGCCAGGCCCTTGAGCAACAGCTCGACGTGCGGATCCCGCTGGGGGCCATCTGGGCCGTGCGAGACCAAGTCGACGACGAGCAGCGACGAGCCCTGATGCAGGGGATCGAAGCCGTCACCGACTGGCTGGCCGACCCCGGAAACCATGAGCAAGCTGCCCGCATCGCCGCGGAACGATTCGACACCTTTTTCGATATGCCGATCCCTGAGGCGGCGCTACTGCGCATGCTCCGTAGCGAGCGGGTGGTGTGGAATCCGGAGGGTGATGAGGACACGCGTCAGGCCGTGGATGACTACCTGCGCGAGGTCTTCGACACGCAGCCACCGGCCGGCCTCTGACCGATCCCGCGCCCCCTGCCGCGCACCGCCGCCGTCCGAGCCAGTCGGACTTCTCGCACGGAGGACTGATGAACCAGCGCCGCCTTTGGGCCAGCTGGCCACCCTGGGCTGGACTCCTCGGCGTTGCAGCGCTTTGGCTAGTCACCGCTGAGCAAGTGCCGGACTCCATCCTACCGGATCCGCAAACCGTCGCCGTCGAACTCGGAGGCCTCCTTCAATCCACCGAGCACTGGGCGAGCACCGGGGTGACGCTGCGCAACGTCGTGCTCAGCTTCCTGTTCTCAGTGCTCGGCGGCGTGACCATCGGACTGTGGGCGGCAAGATGGCCAACCCTGCAGCGGGCGCTGCACCCGGTCATCGTCCTGATCGAGGCAGCCCCGCATATCGCCTGGTTGGTCCTTGCGGTCCTCTGGCTCGGCATCGGCGCCGGCCCTCCGGTGCTGGTGGGCGTAAGCATGGCGCTGCCTCTGATCTACATGGCCACCAGCCACGGCATTGCGCAAATCGACCGGGGCATCATGGACATGGCCCATGTGTACCAGCTCGACTGGTACACCCGCCTGACCCGCATCCTGCTCCCCCACCTGGCGCTGACCCTGGCCGGCGCGGCCTCCGGGGCGCTATCGGTCAGCTGGCGCGCAGTGATCATGGCCGAGGCATTCGCAAGCGATGCGGGGCTGGGGCAATCGCTCTGGGGGAGCTACCTCTACGGCGCCGTGACGACGGTCTATGCCCACGTCCTGTGGATCGTCATCCTCGGACTGGCGCTGGAGTACCTGCTGATTCATCCCGGCCGGCAACTCATCGAACGAAGGCTCCACCATGCGTAACCAGACCGACCTAGGGCCCACGGATCCAGCCCTGGCAACCCGGCACGGCGGTCCCGTCGTCGCCCTGGAAGGCACAAGCCGCATCTTCTCCGGCGGCGGGGGCCTATCGGCAGTCGACCTCGCCGTGACCCCCGGCGAGGTCGTCGGGGTCACCGGCGCCAGTGGCTGCGGGAAATCCACCCTGCTGCGCCTGATCGCCGGACGCGAAACACCCGACACCGGCACCATCCGGCGCCATTACGGTCGACTGGGCATGGTCTTCCAGGAACCCCATCTCCTCCCTTGGCTAACCGCACAGGGCAATATCGAGCTGGTGCTGCCCCGGACGGAGAAGCCTCGCGCACTGGAGGCGCTGCGCGGCGTCGGTCTGGAAGCGGCGGCCCGCCAATACCCAGCGCAGCTCTCCGGCGGCATGCGCCAGCGGGTGGGGATTGCCCGTGCGCTGGCCGCTCATCCGGACTTGCTGCTGATGGACGAGCCTTTTGCCAGCTTGGACTACATCAACCGAGCCGAACTGCTCGAGCTGGTTCGCGACCGGGTGGTGGACTCGGGCGTAGCTGCGGTCTTCGTCAGCCACGACGTACGGGAAATCGTCCAGCTTTGCCACCGCATCCTGGTGATCGGAGACACGCCGGGGCAGATCCGGACCGAGCTCGAGCACCCTGCTCAAAAAAGAGGGGCACACCTGCGCCCCGGCGCACTGGCCAACCTGGAAGAGCGCGTGCTTACGGCCATACGGGGGCATCCGACACCAGCCTGCCAGCAGGAGCCCGAAACTCCGGATAACCCCCTATCAGCCTGACAGGCCCTCGCTCAGCGGAAGGAGGATAATTTTTGTGGTCATTGAGTAGGATGGGGTACTGTAGCCTTGATCAATAAAGTTTGGCGAGGTCGAGATCCAGGTGGAACGGTTGGGCGAGCGAGGCGCGCCGGAAGAAGAGCCGTCCGATGCGGAGACCAAGCTCAGTCTACTGCGCGAAGGTCTTGGGGCGGGCTTCTGGCGGCAGGAGTTCGAGTCAGGCCGTGTGACGGCAGACGAGCAACTGCTTACGCTGTATGGGCACCCGGGGACAGATCCATCCACTGGTCCCGTTCCGTGGACGGAGGCGCTCTGGCGTGAGCATGTTCAGCCGGAGGATTGGGCACGGGTGGAGGCGTCTTTTCGCGAGGCCTTTGACCGCCACACCGCCTGGGATCTGACCTACCGCATCCGGCGTGCGGATGGGGCGATCCGGTATCTGCGCTCAACGGGCCGTGTGGAATGCGATGCCGAGGGCACACCCACCCACTTGCTCGGCGTTGAGCATGATGTCACCGCCGAAAAAGACGCGGAACGGACTCAGGAGGAGCTCTCGCAGCGCCTGCACCTGGCGACCTCGGCCGCCAATATCGGCATCTGGAACTACGACCTGACCAGTGGACGGCTCGAGTGGGATGAGGGCATGTTCCGCCTCTATGGTGTGGACCCGGCCACTTTCGGTCATTCATTCGAGGACTGGGCCGAGGCCCTGTTACCCGGGTCCCGCGATAGCGCGGTGGCTGCGCTGAACGAGGCGGTAGCCACCCGCACCCCATTCAATATCCGGATGGACATCCGCCGCGCGGATGACGGCCGATTCCGCACCCTGCTCGGGCTGGCCCAGGTGGTCTGCGATGCCTCCGGCGCCCCGGTGCGGGTCGTGGGCGTCAACCAGGATGTAACCGAGGAGGAAGAGAACCTCCGCCACCTCGCCGCGGCAGAGGCCAAGTTCCGCGGGCTCTTCGAGCTCTCGCCGGTTGGTATCGCCATGAACGACTTCCACACCGGCGAGTTCCTCGATTTCAATGACGCCATCAACGGGCCCGCCGGCTACACCCGCGAGGAGTTCCGGGCGCTGAGCTACTGGGACGTGACCCCGGAGGCGTATCGACCGCAGGAACTCGAGCAGATCGAGTCGCTGCAACGCACTGGACGCTACGGGCCGTTCCAAAAGGAGTACATCCACAAGGACGGCCACCGCTATCCGGTCCTGCTCCACGGCTTCAAGACCAACACCCCGGAGGGGCGCGAGGTCATCTGGTCGATCATCCAGAACATCTCCGATATCGAGCAGACCCGACAAGCGCTGGAGGACGCCAACAACCAGCTCGCCTCGCTGATGGATAACGTTCCGGGGATCACGTTCCGCTGCCTCTACGATGAGGCGTGGACCGTACTCCTCATCAGCCAGGCGGCCGAGCGGGTAACCGGCTACGCCGCCGATGAGCTGATCCACAACGCAACCGTCTCCTACGCCCAGCTCATTCACCCCGATGATTTAGCTGGAGTCGATAAGGCCATCGCCGAAGCGGTGACCGCGGATCACCCCTGGGAGGTTCAGTACCGCCTCCGGCGCCGGGACGGCTCGCTACGCTGGGTCCAGGAGCGGGGCGTTGCGGTGCGCAATGCCCAGGGCGATGTCGCCCATATGGACGGCTTCGTGCTCGATATCACGGAACAGCGCTGCGCCGAAGAAGCCCTGCAGGCGGCCAAAGAGCGTTTCGCCGGGATCTTCGAGCAGACCGGCAGTGGCGTGGCCGTGTTCCGCACGGTAGATGAAGGGCGGGATTTCGAGTTCATCGATCTCAACCCGGCATCCGAGCGCATTGAACAGACCTCCCGCGATGAGCTCATCGGCGGGAGGCTTACCGAATGCTTCCCAGGCGTGGAGGAAATGGGCCTGCTCGCGGCGCTGCAACGGGTGGCTGACACTGGCGTGCCCGAAGAACTGCCGCTGGCCGCCAACCAGGACGAACGGATCACCGGCTGGCGCGAGAACCGGATCTTCCGGCTCACTTCCGGCGAGGTGGTTGCGGTCTACGAGGACCGCACCGAGATCAAGCAGGCTCAACAGGAGTCCGAGCGGGCGCGGGAGCAGCTGGCCAATCTCGCCGCGCAGCTACCCGGATTCATCTATCAATACCGCCTATGGCCTGACGGAAGCTCGGCTTTCGTCTACGCCAACGAGGGCATTGAGAAGATCTACGGCACCACGCCTCAAGAGGCCATGGAGTGCGCCGATCGCCTCTTCGAAGTCGTATGGAAAGCCGATCGGCAAGGCCTTTACCGGAGCATTGAGCACTCGGCCCAGACTCTGACGCCCTGGCGCCACAGCTACCGGATCCAGCACCCCTTAAAGGGCACGGTCTGGCTCGAGGGACACGCCACGCCGGAGCGCCTGGCTGATGGCAGCACCCTTTGGCACGGGTATGTGCACGATATCACCGACCGAGTCCGAGCCGAGCAGGAACTGACCGAGAGCAAGGCGCTGCTCGAAGAATTCTTCAACCAGTCGATCATCGGCTTTTTCTTCATGATGCTCGATGAGCCGATCGACTGGCACTCTGCTTCAGAGGCGGAGAAAGAATCACTGCTTGACCATGTCGTGGCCAACCAGCGCATGACCAAGATCAATCAGGCCATGCTCGATCAGTATCGGGCTACTCGTGAGGATTTCATCGGCCTCGCCTACCGGGACTTTTTCCCCGACGAACAGATCGAGCACAGTCGCACCGTGCTCCGGGAGGTTTTCGACCGCGGCCGGGCCCGCGCGGTCACGCACGAGCAGAGACGGGATGGCACGCCCGTGATCATCCACGGGGACTATACCTGCCTGCACGATGAGCATGGCCGCGTCACCGGCCACTTCGGCGTCCAGGACGACATCACCGAGCGCCGGCAGCAGCAGGAGGCCCTGGTGCGAGCCCGGAAGGAAGCCGAGCAAGCGAACCGGGCCAAGAGCGAGTTCCTGGCCAACATGAGCCACGAGATCCGCACCCCGATGAATGCGGTCATCGGCCTCAGCCAACTCCTTGCGCAAACCGAATTGAGCGCCAAGCAGCGCGATCAGATCCGGAAGATCGAGCACTCATCGAGGATGCTGCTCGGCATCCTCAACGACATCAACCTGGAGGTGGCCACGGAACTGCTGGAGAAGACCGGGGCTACCGTGGCGACCGCGGAGAACGGCACCGTGGCCGTCGAGGCGATCCGCGCCAATCCGCCGGATCTGGTGCTGATGGACCTGCAGATGCCGGTGATGGACGGCTATGAGGCGATGCGGGTGCTGCGCGAAGAGGGCTACGACCGCCCCATCCTCGCCCTCTCAGCGGCGGTAATGGATGAGGATCGTCAACGTGCGGCGCAGGCCGGCGCCGATGACCATCTGGACAAGCCGATCGAAAGCCAGGACCTCTATGCCGCACTGATCAAGCACCTGCGGTCCGAGCGCACCGCGGCGGCGGTCCCGGACGATTATGTTTCGGCCCGGGAAACTCATACTCTGCCAGCCGGACCGCCCGGGTTCGACCTCGAACGCGGGCTTCGCCAGCTCGGTGGCGATGAAGCCCTCTACCTAAGGCAGCTGCGCAGGTTCCGTGGCCAACTGACCACCGACTACGCCACGCTGATCGATCACCTGCGCGCCGGTGACCACGAACGGGCAAGCCGGCTCGCCCACACTCTCAAGGGCGTGGCCGGAACACTCGGGGCCGTGGACCTGCAGCAGCGGGCGGAGCAAATCGATCACGCCCTGCAAACCGGCCATGCGGTCACCGCAGAGTGCATCGAGCGCCTTGAGCAGACTTTGCAGGATGCTGGACAGGCTCTCGATGGGCTTGCCCGAGAGCCGGAAACAGCCCGGCAAGGGTCGCCGGAGGCCGTGACGTGCCTGCGGCAAAAACTGGAGGCCAGCGAACTCATCGAGGAGGAAACGTTCCGGGAGGCCCTGGCCTACCTGCGCGGCCGGGGATTCGACTGCGATGCATTGGAGGCCCTCGTAGAACAGTTCGCGCTCGATGAGGCGCTGCAGCGGCTCGACTCGCTGCTGACAGGTAACCAAGAAGGGGCAACATGAGCAGCGATACGCCACACCAGAGCGTTCTGGTGGTCGATGATGAGCCCACGAGCATCCAGGCGCTTGGCAATCTGCTCAAGGACAACTACCGGGTTCAGGTGGCCAACTCCGGCGATAGGGCATTGGCGACGCTGCAGGCTTCGCACCGGCCCCAACCGGATCTGATCCTCCTCGACATCCAGATGCCCGGGCTCGATGGCTACGAGGTTTGCCGGCGCCTCAAGGCGGATCCGCAGACGCGTGGTATCGATGTCATCTTTGTCTCGGCACGTGATGCGGTCAGTGATGAGGAATACGGCCTGAGTCTCGGCGCGGTGGACTACATCACCAAGCCGTTTTCACCGGCGATTGTCCGCGCACGAGTGGACACCCACATGCGCCTTCGACACAAGACGGATCTGCTCGAGGAGCAGGTTGCTGAACTGGAGGCGCAACGCCAGGCCCGTGACCAGGCCCTGCAGCGCGCCGAACGCGCCGAAGAGATGGGAACGATCGGGCACTGGCTCACCTACCCGGAGACCGGGGAACTGATCTGGTCACGGATGACCCACCGACTTTGCGGCTTCGACCCGGAGGGGCCGCCACCGGGTTGGGAGTCGTTCATCGCCCGGGTCCCCGAGGCGGACCGAGACCAAGTCGCCGAGTTCCAGTTCCAGGCTGACCCCGCGCTTCTCTCCAGCAAGGGTGAGTACCGCATCGTCCACCCCGGGGGGCGCACGCTTTGGGTCCGCGAGATCGCCCAGCGCTGGCAGGGTGAGCACGGCCAGCAAATCATTCAGGGGACCATTCAGGACATCACCGAGCAGCGCGAGGCGCTGGAGCGCAGCGAGGCGGGCCGGCAACGAATCGAGGCCATCCTTCGGGCGGTACCTGATGTGGCCCTGACCGAGGTTGACTTGGAGGGCACAGTGCGCGAAGCCAACCGCAGTGCCGAGCGCATGTTTGGGTACACGCGCGCACAGCTGATCGGCAGCGACATCTGTATGCTGCACGACCCTGACGAACATGACGACCCTGACGAACATGCGCAGATCCGTGAGGGGATCGCCCGCCTGCAGGAAACCGGCGAAGGCTACACCACGGAGTGCGAGCTGATTCGGGGTAGCGGGGAGCGTTTCCAGGCGCAAGTGAGCGCCGCGCCGCTGCTCAATGAGCGTGGCGAGGTCGTAGGAAAGATCGGTGCCTGTATCGATCTATCGACTCAATTTGCCCATGAGCAGCGTCTGCGCATGGCCCAGGAGGCTGCCGGCTTCGGGGTCTGGGACTGGGACCTGGCGGCGGATCAGGTGTACTGGGATGAGGCCTGCTGGCGTATGCTCGGCTACGATCCGGATCAGCACCGCGCCCTGACCTTCGCCGACTGGCAGGCCATGGTTCATCCCGAGGACTTGGAGCGCGTCCAGCCGGTGGTCCAACGCCACCTTACCGAGGGCCGGCCATTCACGATCGAGCTCCGCTACCGCTGCGCCGATGGCGGCTGGCTCTGGGTGCAGGGCCGGGGCCAGACCCTGCGCCGCGGCGCCGACGGCTCGCCGAGCTACATGGTGGGTACCCATGTCGATGTCCAGACCCTCAAGGAGACCGAGTTCGCACTGCGCCGCAGCGAGCTGGAACTGACCGAGGCCAAGCGCATTGCCCGGCTCGGGCACTGGCATTACGACATCCCTTGCGGAACAGTTCACTGGTCGAACGAGATGTACCGCCTCCTCGGCCTGGAGCCGACGCAGAAGCCCATGGACTGGGAGAGTTTTCTCTCCAGAGTGCCGGCCAAGGATCACCCGGCCCTCCATCAGGCCATTGACCGCACCCTGAACCAAGGAGAGCCTTACGAGATCGAGCACCGCCTGACAACCCCGGACGGCAGTCAGCGGATTGTGCAGGCACGCGGCTATGCGGAGTTTGACGCAGCCGGGAATCCGCAAATCCTGCGCGGGACGGCCCAGGACGTCACCGAGCAACGGACCCTTCAGCACGAGCTCGCCGAACGGGAGGCCCATTACCGGGACCTTGTCGAGAACCAGCCGCTGATGATTGAGCGCTTCCTGCCCGATACCACCATCACCTATGCGAACCCCGCCCTGGCAGCGCATGTGCAGACCGAACCGGATCAGCTGATCGGGCAACGCTGGATCGACTTCCTGCCCGCCGATGAGCGCGATGAGGCACGAGCGCACCTGGCGAGGCTGACTCCTCAGGAGCCGGTAGGCCACTTCGAGAACAGCATTCCCGGCGCGGACGGCCAAACCTGCTGGACCCTCTGGACCAACCGCGCATTCTTCGATGAGCACGGCACACTGAGCCACGTCCAGTCGGTGGGCGTGGACATCACCGCGCGCCGCCGCGCCGAGCAGGCCGAGCAGCAGCTGCGCGAGCAGCTTCAACAGCGGCAGCAGGCGCTCGAGGCGATCTTCGAGGCGGCCCGCTCGGTCAGCCTGATCAAGACCGACCTGAATTCCGTCATCCTCGAGGCCAGCACCGGCGCTGAGGCGCTGTTCGGATACGACCGCGAGGAGCTGCTCGGCCAACACGTCAGCCTGCTGCATACCGAAGCGGACATGGAGCGGTTGCCCCAATATGTGGATCAGCTGTTCCGCGAGCACCAACCGATTCGCCTAGAGACGGAGCTACGCCGCCGGGATGGCAGCACGTTCCCGGCGCTGTTCACCGTCCACCCCATTACCGATCAGCGCGGAGAGCTGGTGGCGACACTGGGCGTTAGCTTCGACATCAGCCACCAGAAGCGTGCGGAGCGGGAGCTGGCCGAGGCCGTGGAGGCCAAGACGACTTTCCTCAACGCGGTCAGCCACGATCTGCGCTCGCCCCTCAACGCTCTGACCGGTTTTGTGGAACTGCTCGCCGAGCCGGACCTGGAAGAAGAGCAGCGTCAGGCCTACGTGCAACAGTGCCGCCGTGCCAGTGGTCGCCTGCTGGAACTGATCGATTCGCTGCTCGATCTCGGCCGGTTGCAGGCTGGCCGGCTGGAACTGCGCCCGGCGCCTTTTGATCTGCATGCGGCGATCGAGAGCCAGTGCACCGTCTACACCGCCCTGGCCCAAGAACACGGCCTGGCGTTCTCTTGCAGCATCGACCCCGGCGTGACGCACTGGGTGAACGCCGATGCCACCCGGCTGGGACAGATCCTGTCGAACCTGCTCAGTAATGCGATCAAGTACACCAACGAAGGCCATATCGATCTGACGGTATGCACAGAGCCCGATGAACGGATCAGCTTCCGCGTGCGCGATACCGGGGCGGGGATTCCCCCAAACCAGCAGGCGCACATCTTCGCGGCCTTCGATCGCGCCGGCTATCGCGGCTCGCGCAGCGGCCACGGCCTGGGCCTGGCCATCGTGCGCGAACTCACCGAGCTTTTCGGCGGAGAGATCTCGCTCGAGAGCACGCCGGGGGTAGGCTCCACGTTCACCGTGACGCTCCCGTTGCCACCCGTAGCGGCACCGGGGACAGACCGCGCCACCGCCGCTGACCTGAGCGCCACCACCCGGCCCTCTGGCGGGGATACGCAGGCGGACCCGCTGCGTGTACTGGTGGCCGATGACCAGACGGTCAACGTCTTCCTGGCCCGGACCCTCCTCGAGCAACTCGGCTGCACGGTCACCACGGCCGAGGACGGCGCCGGCGCTCTGGCGGCCTGGCAAACAAGGACTTTCGATGCCCTGGTGCTCGACCGCCACATGCCCGGACTCGATGGCGACAAGCTGGCCGAACACATCCGGGCCGAGGAACAGGCCGAGGGCTACCCCCGGGTACCCATCGCCCTTTACACCGCCTATGCCCGCAACGAAGTGGAAGCGGTCCTGGAGTCCGCGCTCTTCGATGCGTTCTTGGGCAAGCCGCTGGATCGCACGGAGCTGCGGCAATGGATCGAATCGCTGGCGCTGCGGAAGGAGCCCGAGACCGGCACCACCACCGGAGAGCCCCCCCGTGGAAGCGCACCCCATCCCTAGCTGGGACGATGCCATGGATGCCATGGGGCATCCGATCTTCCTCCACGACCAGGACTATCGCATCCTGCGCGCGAATCGCGCCTACCTGGAGCAGGCCGGCGCCACGCTCGATCAGGTGACCGGCCAGCCCTACTGGCATTTCTTCCCCCGCGGCGAAGGCCCCCTGCCCGGATGCCAGTCGGCCATGGCCAAAGTATCCGCCGGCGACGCCGGTCCTTCCGAGACCGGCTGCTCCGAGACCTCCGAAGAAATCGAACTGCCTGACGGCCGAGTCTTCCACTCACGCTCGTATGTGGTTCTGGATGAACAGGGGGCCTACCGCAGCTCGGTCCATATCCTCGAGGACATCACCGACAGGCGCTATCTCGAACAAGCCCACCACGCCGCCGAAGCCAAATTCCAGGCGATTACCACCGCCGCGCGCGATGCCATCGTTCTGATCGATGCCGAGGACCAGCTGGTGTACTGCAACCCGGCCTTCGAGCGACTACTCGGTTATCGCGCCAACCAACTTGCAGGTGCCCCCTTCCATGACCGTTTCGTCCCCGAGCGCCACCGGGAGGCAATGCAGGCAGGCATGCGCCACTTCCGGGAGTCCGGCGGCAAAACCCGCGTGGGCCAACAGACCGAAGTCGTGGCCATCCACCGTGACGGACACGAGGTCGCCCTGGAGCTGACCCTGGCACCCGTACAGATTGCCGGGCGCTGGCACGCGGCGGGGATCCTGCGCGATATCAGTGAGCGTCGAGCCCTGGAAGAGGAGCGCCAACGTACGCTGGAGGACCAAAGGATGTTCCTCGCCGCGGTCAGCCACGACCTGCGCACGCCGCTCAATGCCATCACGGGATTCTTGGATCAGTTGGCGCACTCCGAGCTGGACCCGCGGCAGCATCACCATGTGGAGCTTTGCCAAGCCGGAAGCCATACCCTGCTCGGGCTCATCGACACCGTCCTGGAGCTCTCGCGGCTGGAAGCCGGCCGAGTTCAGCTGAGCGAGGAGGATTTCGATCTGCGCGCGTTCATGGATACCCAGCTGGGGCTTCTCGTGCCGCTGGCCGAGCAGAAGGGCCTGCACCTGGAGTGGTCTTCAGGCACCGAAGCCCCATGCCGGGTCCATGGCGATCCGGTGCGCCTCGGTCAGGTGCTCTACAACCTGGTCAGCAACGCGCTGCGCTTCACCGAATCGGGCCATATCCGCGTTCACGTAGAGCGCGGTTCATCCGAGCATGAACTCGCCTTCACCGTCACGGACACCGGAGCCGGCATCCCGGAGGAAGACCAGCCGCACATCTTCGAGGCGTTCCGGCAGGCTGGTCCTGCGCTCGCCCGCAAGGAAGGCAGCGGGTTGGGGCTGAAGGTCTGCAAAGAGCTGTTGGAGCTGATGGGTGGGCGCATCTCGGTCGAGAGCCAGCCCGGCTACGGAACGAGGTTCCGCTTCACGGTGGCGATGCCACCAGCCACCTCCGCCACCCCGTTGCTATACACCCCCGAGGAGGCCGAAGTTGATACAAGCGCGCCGGTGGGGGCTGGGCTGCGCGTGCTCGTCGCCGAAGATGAGCCGACCAACGCACTACTCGTGAACAACCTGCTCGAACAGGCTGGCTGCGCACAGATCACCTGCGTGCAAAATGGCCGCGAGGCCATCGAGCACTGGCAGCAAGCGAGCCCCGACCTCGTCCTGCTCGACCTTCAAATGCCCGAGATGGATGGCCGTGAGGCACTGCGCATAATCCGTTCACAAGAGGCGAAACACGCCCTGGCGCGCACGCCCATCGCCCTGATCACCGCCCATGCCCTGGAGCACTTCCAACAGGAGTGCTTCGGCCTCGGTTGCGACGCCTACTTGAACAAGCCGCTTGAACGCAAAGAGCTCTGGCTTTTGCTGGCCGGGCTCCCGGGCGGGTCCGCCTAGCTCTTACTGCGGAGCATCGGCCCGGGAGCCCGGCCCGACCCTGGCCGGATCACAGCCCCTGCGGCCCGGGCAGGACCTCTTATGCGCCTTGCCTCAGGGTGTTCATGTCGATGACGAAACGGTACTTCACATCGCCCCGCTTCATGCGCTCATAGGCGTCGTTGATGTTCCGGATGTCGAGCATCTCCACATCACAAGCGATGTCGTGCTCGGCGCAGAAGTCGAGCACTTCCTGGGTCTCCGGCATGCCGCCGATCAACGAGCCAGCCAGCACGCGTCGCTTGAAGACCAGGCCGCCAGCCTCGACGGCCGGCTCGATGGGCTCGAGCAAGCCGACGAGGATGTGAACGCCATCGTACTTGAGGCATTGGAGATACGGGTTGAGATCATGCTGCACCGGGACGGTGTCCAGCATGAAATCGAAAGACTCCGCGGCCGCGGCGAGTTGCTCCTCGTCGGTACTGACCACCACGTGGTGAGCACCTTGTGCCTGCGCCTCGGCCACCTTGGCATCAGAGCGGGTGAAGATCGTCACTTCCGCCCCCAGCGCGCGGGCGAACTTCACGCCCATGTGTCCCAGCCCCCCCATGCCGATGACGCCGACCCGGTGCCCGGGCCTCACCCCGTAGTGCTTGAGCGGGGAGTAAGTGGTGATCCCGGCGCAGAGCAACGGCGCGGCCGCCGCCGGGTCGAGGGCATCGGGGATCCGGACAACAAAACGCTCGCTGACAACGATCTTCTCGGAGTACCCACCGTAGGTCACCGAGCCATCGTGCCGGTCTTGCCCGTTGTAGGTCAGGATCGGGCCGCTCAGACAGTATTGCTCGAGGCCTTCTGCGCAGGCACTACACTCGCGGCATGAGTCAACCATGCACCCGACGCCGACGCGATCACCGGGCTTGTAGGCGCTGACCTGAGGCCCGACGGCCGTGACCCGGCCGACGATCTCGTGCCCCGGGACGACCGGGTAGATGGTCATGCCCCAGTCGTTCTCCACGAAGTGGATGTCGGTATGACAGACGCCGCAGTAGTCGATCTCGATGGCGATGTCATCGGCGCGCAGGCCCCGGCGCTCCAGCTCCCACGCGTTGAGCCCGGAGGTCTCGGAGTGGGCGGCGTAGGCGCGTATAGCGGTCGACTGCGTCATGGCGGGCGCTCCCCTTTCGGGTTGATTGGGTGCCAGTCAGCATAGACCATCCTCACCTCCCTGGATGCCCCCCTACGCTCCGAGGGGGGCATCCATCCCCTCGCCCAAGGCGATCTGCCATGGTGCA
>NZ_JAJNQP010000024.1:0-24488 GCF_022227985.1 Halorhodospira sp. M38 | reverse complement strand
GCCCCTTTTTCACTGACCCGCGCAAACCGACGCTTGCCCACCTGCAAGAGGCACCCGACGCCGGCCTCCAGGCGCGCCTTGGGATCCTCCACGCGCTCACCGTCGACCCGCACCGCCCCTTGTCGGACCATGCGCAGCCCTTCGGAGGTCGAGCCGACCAACCCCGCCTCCTTGAGCGCCGTGGCGATGCCGATCCCGCCCTGCTCATCATAGGACAGGGTGACGTGCGGCACATCCTCCGGGACGGCGCCGTGCCGGAACCGCGCGACGAAGGCCTCACGCGCCCGCTCGGCCTCCGCCCGCCCGCGGAAGCGCTCGGCCAGCTCGAAGGCCAGGGCGTCCTTGGCATCCCGCGGGTTCATCCCCTCCTCGCTAATGCGGCGCTGCATCGCCTCGACCTCATCCCAGGGGCGCAGGCTAAGGAGCTCGAAATAACGCCACATGAGCTCATCCGAGATGGACATCAGCTTGGCGTAGATGTCCTCCGCGGACTCCTTCACACCCACGTAGTTGCCCAGCGACTTGGACATCTTCTTGTGACCATCGAGACCGACGAGCAGGGGCATGGTCATCACCGTCTGCGGCTTCTGCCCGAACTGACGCTGGAGCTCGCGGCCGACGAGCAGATTGAAGCGCTGATCCGTGCCTCCCAGTTCGAAATCGGCCTCCAGCGCCACCGAGTCGTAGCCCTGGATCAGGGGGTAGAGGAACTCGTGGATCGCAATCGCCGAACCGGCCTGGTAGCGCTGGTGGAAGTCGTCGCGCTCGAGCATGCGCGCGACGGTGTAGCGGGAGGCGAGCTGGATCAGATCCCCAGCCTGCATGGTGCCCATCCAATCGGAGTTGAACACCAGCCGCGTGCGCTCCGGATCGAGGATGGCGTAGATCTGCTCCTCGTAGGTACGCGCGTTTTCTCGCACCTCCTCCGGGGTCAGCGCCGGCCGGGTGGCGCTCTTGCCGCTCGGATCCCCGATGGTGGCGGTGAAATCGCCGATCAGGAACAAGACCTCGTGACCGAGGTCCTGAAACTGCCGAAGCTTGTTGATCAGCACCGTGTGGCCGAGGTGAAGATCCGGCGCGGTGGGATCGAAGCCGGCCTTAATGCGCAGCCGCTTGCCCGACTCCAGGCGCTCTTCGAGCTCCGCCTCCGGGATGATCTCCTCGACCCCGCGCCGGATCAGCGCCCGTGCATCTTCCTTCGTCATGCCTCGCCCCCTGCCCATCACTATGTAAAATCGCGTATTGTACCGTAACCCCCGGATTGTGGCCGAGCCCGGCGCCGCGTCAGTGGCTGCCGCGCACGCTCGCCCGGGACCGATCCCGCGAAGCGCCGACTGGAGCCTAGCCCCGTGCAGACCCGACTGACCGAGCTCGATTTCAAGGGCCGCCGGCCCGCGACGGGCCGACGCCGCCGGCACCGCCGCCCCGTGCTGCGCATCGCTGCCATCACCGGCAGCGCGAGCGCCGCCGCCGTCCTAATCTGGCTCTGGATGGATGGCTCACCGTCCCCGCAAGGGTCCCCAGCCGACTCCGAACTGGTGCTGCCCCCCGCCGAGGCCGCACCGGCCACCGCAGGCACGCGCACGGACAACGCCAACGGCCTTGAGGAGGCGCCGGCCGGCCGACTGACCACCCTGACGCTCGCCCCTGCAGCCGACGAAAGCGATCCGCTGCCGGCCTCGACCGAAAGGGAAGACGAGGCCGCGCGGGCCGACGTACGCCCAGAGCTGGAGGAACACGAGGTCACGGTCCGCTCCGGCGACAGTTTTGCTCGCATCCTCTCCCGGGCCGGGCACACCGCCGGTGACGTGCAGCGCATCCTCAACGCCGGCGAGCCCGCCGAGTCCGCGCTCACGCGCCTGCGCCCGGGACAGACCCTGACCCTGCTGCGCGACGAGGAGGGGACGTTGGCCGGGGTGCGTTTCGCCATGGACCCCGAGCAGAAGCTGCTCGTCCGCCGCGGCGATGACGGCTTCGAGGCGAAGACCGTGCCCCGGAAATTGGAGCGCGAACTGCGCCAGGTCGAGGGGACGATTGAGGGCTCGCTGTTTCTCTCCGCCCGCCGTTCCGGCTTGGACGATCGGATGATCATGCAGCTCGCCCGGGTTCTCGATGGCGACATCGACCTGGGGCGGGACCTGCGTAGCGGCGACACCTTCTCCGTGCTCTACGAGCGCACCCTTGGCCCCGATGGGCAGACGCTGCGCAAGCGCCTCAAGGCGATGCGCCTGGAAGGCGCCCGCAAGACGCTGGAGGCGCTGCGCTTCGAGGACCCGGACGGCCGGGTGAGCTTCTACACCCCGGACGGCACCAGCCTGGCGCGGACCTTCACCCGCTACCCCCTGGATTTCGAGCGAATCAGCTCCCACTTCGATCGCAATCGCCGCCACCCGATCCTTGGCGTGCGCCGGCCCCACCTGGGCGTGGATCTGGCTGCGCCCACCGGCACACCGGTGCGCGCCGCCGCCGACGGGCGCGTGGTGGAGCGCCGCCGCAACGGGGGCTATGGCCGGGTGATCACCCTGCGCCACGGCGAACGCTACCAGACCCTGTACGCCCACCTGTCGCGCTACGCCTCGGGCCTGAGCGTGGGCGACCGCGTCCAGCGCGGCGAGGTCATCGGCTACGTGGGGGCCACCGGGCAGGCCACTGGCCCGCACCTGCACTACGAGTTCATCGACAACGGCCGCCACCGCAACCCGGTAACCGTGGACCTGCCCCGCGCCGAGCCGCTGCCCGACGAGCATCGCAGCGCCTTCCGCGAGCACGCCGCGCCGCTGCTGGCGAGCCTGCGCGGCGAGTCGTCGGCGGACATCCAGCTGGCCAGCGGTGAGGAGCGCCGTTGAGCGAACGTGGCGCCGAGGGAGGCTACATCGGCCTGATGTCGGGTACCAGTGTCGACGGCATCGACGCCGCGCTGCTCCGCCTGGGTGCCGACGGCGCGGTAGGCGATATTGTCGCCAGCGCCTGGAGCCCGCTGAACGACGCCCTCGCCGCTGCGGTCCACGAGGTCGGCGCAGAGACGCCGCTGCACCGGCTCTGCGAGCTGGACCGGCGCCTGGCAGAAGCCTTCGCCGCAGCCGCGGCGGCGCTGCGGCAGCAGGCTCCCGCCGAGCTGCCGGTGCACGCCGTCGGCTGCCACGGCCAGACCGTCTGGCACCAGGGGCCGGACCCCACCACCGGGGAGCCGGGACACAGCCTGCAACTCGGCGACCCGAACCGTATCGCCAGCCGCACCGGGCTACCGGTGGTGGCTGACTTCCGCCGCCGGGATATTGCCGAAGGCGGGCACGGCGCACCGCTGGCGCCCACCTTCCATGCGCATTGTTGGGGGCAGCAGGATGAGGCGGTCGCGGTGGTCAACCTGGGCGGGATCGCCAACCTGACCCTGCTACCGGCCGACGGCGGCCCGGTGATCGGCTTCGACAGCGGGCCGGCCAACACGCTGCTCGACGCTTGGGCGCGCCGCCACCTGGGCGCGCCCTTCGACGCCGACGGCACCTGGGCGGCCAGCGGCCGCGTGGATGCCGCGCTCCTGGCGCGGCTGCGCAGCGACCCCTACTTCGCCCGGCCGGCTCCGAAGAGCACCGGCCGCGAGTACTTCAACGCGGCCTGGCTGCTGAAGCACTGCCAGGGCACCGAGGAGCCGGTGGACGTCCAGGCCACCCTGGCGGAGCTGACAGCCAGCACCGTGGCCGATGCGCTGCACGCGGGAGGGGGCACCCCGCGCCGGGTGCGGGTCTGCGGCGGCGGGGCCCGCAACGAGCACCTGATGAGGCGGCTACAGGCGCACTGCCCGGGGGCGGACGTGGCCAGCACGGCAGTGCTGGGTATGGACCCGGACTACGTGGAGGCGGCCGCCTTCGCCTGGCTGGCCTGGGCCCGCCTCCACGGCCACCCCGGCAACCTGCCGTCGGTCACCGGAGCACGGCGCCCCGCCGTTCTGGGCGGCGTCTACGCACCGTGACCCCGGCGGCGCGGCTCAGATGGAGAACGAGGAGCCGCAACCACAGGTGGTGGTGGCGTTGGGGTTGCGGATGATGAACTGCTCGCCCTCAAGGCCACTGGAGAAATCGACCTCCGCGCCCTGCAGATAGATGCCGCTGACCGGGTCAACGACGATCTGCACCCCGCGCTTCTCGATGATGGTATCGCCCTCCTCGACGGTCTCGTCGAAGGTAAAACCGTACTGGAAGCCGGAACAGCCGCCGCCGGTGATGAACACGCGCAGCTTCACGTCACCGCCCTGCTCATCCTGGAGCAGCTCGCGGACCTTGTCCGCGGCGGCATCGGTGAAGATCAGCAGCTGATCGTCGGCCGGGGCGTGGGTCTCGGGCTCGGCGATATCGCTCATGGGTGGTCCCTCCGCAGGTGGACGCCGGGGCCGACAGGCCCCTAGCGGATAACATGCATTTTGTAGGCGCCTACCCGCCAGGTCAAACCGGCCCCTAGGGCACGTAGGCCAACCCCTCCAGCCCGGCGGTCTCGTCGAGGCCGAACATCAGATTGAGGTTCTGGACCGCCTGCCCGGCCGCCCCCTTGGTGAGATTGTCGATCACCGAGAGGATCACCGCCCGGTCGCTGCGCCCCGGCGGCTGGTGCAGGCCGATGCGACAGTCGTTGGTGCCCCGGACCCAGCGCGTCTCCGGATGGGCGCCGCGGCCGACGAGGCGGACGAAGGGCTCTTCGGCGTAGCGCTGCCGGTAAAGGGCCTCGAGCTCGTCCAGCGGACGATCCACGGCCACGTGCAGGGTGGCCTGCATGCCACGGGTCATCGGCACCAGATGGGGGACGAAGGTCACATCCACCGGTGCCCCGGCGGTCTGCGCCAGGGTCTGCTCGATCTCCGGCAGGTGGCGGTGGCCGCTGGCGCCGTAAGCCTTGAAGCCCTCGTTGGCCTCGCAGAAGAGGGTGGCCACCTTGGCCGCCCGGCCGGCACCGGAGACACCGGACTTGCAGTCGGCGACCACCGGTCCATCACCGAGCGCACCGACCTCGAGCAGCGGCAGCAGCCCCAGGGCCACGGCCGTGGGGTAGCAGCCCGGATTGGCCACCAGCCGCGCCGCCGGCAGGGCGTCGCGGTAGCGCTCGGGCAAGCCGTAAACGGCCTCTTCAAGCAGCTCGGGACAGCTGTGGGCCATGCCGTACCACTCGTTCCAGACCGCCGGGTCGCGCAGCCGGAAGTCGGCCCCTAGGTCGATCACCCGGCAGCCGGCCTCGAGCAGCGCCGGCGCCGACTCCATGGCAATCCCGTTGGGCGTTGCGAAGAAGACCACATCGCAGCGGCTCAGACGCTCGGTGTCGGGCGCGGTGAAGACATTGTCGACCACCCCCTCGAGCGCCGGCATAAGCTCGTCCACCCGGGTACCGGCCTCGGCCCGCGAGGTGATCTCCGCCAGCCGCAGCCCGGGGTGGCGCGCGACCAGGCGCAGCAGCTCCATGCCGGTATAGCCGGTACCGCCGACAATGCCTACTTCGATCATGGGTCTTTCCTCTCCCCCTGGTTTCCGGTTACTGATAGCCGCATGGGCTCCCGCCGCCACGCGGGCAGGGCCTACAATACGCGCGGAGCCGGCGCCGAGCGAGACGCCGCCCCTATCCAAACGTCAGGAGGACCCGTCGTGCTGTACATCTGGATCCAAGCCTTCCACGTTATCGCGATCGTGACCTGGTTCGCGGCCCTGTTCTACCTGCCCCGGCTGTTCGTCTACCACGCCATGGCCGAGGACGAGATCAGCAACGAGCGTTTCAAGGTCATGGAGCGCAAGCTCTACCGCGGGATCATGAACCCGAGCGCGATCGTCGCCGTGGGCCTGGGCATCTGGATGCTGGTCTTGTTCCCGCAGCTGCTCAACGAGGGGTGGATGCTGACCAAGCTGGCCCTGGTCACCCTGCTGATCGCCTACCACCTGTACTGTGGCCAGCTCCTGCAGGCCTTCGCCGACGACCGCAACGAGCGCAGCCATGTCTGGTACCGGGTCTTCAACGAGTTGCCCGTACTGATCCTGATCTCGGTGGTCGTCCTCGCCGTGGTCAAGCCCTTCTAGACACCCCCAAGCGCACGGGACCCCGCCGGCGTCGCCGACGGGGTCCCGTGCAGCAGCGATCCGCTAGGCGGCGGGCTCAGCCCTCGCCGTCGCCCTCGCCTTCGTTAGCCGCAACCATCTGCATCTGCAGATAGCTGGCCTCGCCGAGCTGGTCCATGAGCTTGATCTGCGTCTCGAGCCAGTCGGCGTGGCCCTCCTCGTCGGCGATCAGGCTGGTGAACAGGTCGCGCGAGGCGTAGTCCTGCACCGACTCGCAATACGCCGCCGCCTCGCGGTAGTAGGCCAGGCTGTCGTGCTCACCGGCCAGGTCCGCCTCGAGCATCTCGCGCACGTTCTCGCCGACCTTGAGCTTCTCCAGCTCCTGGAGGTTGGGCAGGCCACCGAGGAAGAGGATACGCTGCATGAACTGGTCGGCGTGCTGCATCTCCTCGATGGACTCCTCGTACTCCTTGGCGCCGAGCTTGTCGAAGCCCCAGTCGTACGCCAGGCGGGAGTGGAGGAAGTACTGGTTAATCGCCGTGAGCTCTTTCTTGAGCCCGCCGTTGAGGTATTCGATGACCTTCTTGTCACTTGCCATGGCGCCCCCTTGTGAACGCGTTCCTGAATGTAACCGTGGTTGATTCTATCAGGGCCCGGGCGCAGCGTCTGTCGATCCGGCGGCCGCCCGGGGGGCAGGCGGCTCCACTGTCACCGGTTCCGGCCCGGTCGAACCGGCAGCACGCCGCTCCAGCGGGCAGTCGGCGCACTCGCCGAGCAGCTGCCGCGCCTCGGGGCCGCATTTGCCGCAGCAACCGGCCACCCCCAGCCGTGTGCGCAGCTCGCGCATGGAGGCGCACCCGCAGGCCACTGCCTCGCGGATCTGCCGCTCGGTTACGGCGTTGCAGATACAGACGTACATGGCAGGCCCCGATCACTCCGACAGGGAACCATCACACCTTGAACGCGAGTGATTGTCAATTGCGAGGATTTACTTGCCCGCGCGCATCAGCCCGCCGAGTTCGTATTCCTCCAGCGTGCGGCGCAGCATACGCCGGACCTCCTCGGGGGAGTCCATCTCGACGGCGCGGTTGGCCAGCTCGGCAGCGCGGGCGACCGGCACCCGGCGCACCACCCACTTGATGCGCAGCAGGCTCGAGACGCTCATCGACAGCCCCTCGATGCCGAAGCCGACCAGCAGGATCGCCCCCGCCGGATCGCCGGCCATGCCGCCGCAGACGGTCAGGCGCTTGCCGTGACGCCGCGCCGCCTGGGCCACATGGCGCACGGCCCCGAGCACGGCCGGATGGAGCTCGTCGTAGAGCCCGGCAACCCGACTGTTGTTGCGGTCCACCGCCAGCAGATACTGGGTCAGGTCATTGGAGCCGAGGGAGAGGAAGTCGGCCTGATCGCAGTAGCGATCGATCTGGTAGATGGTGGCCGGCACCTCGATCATCACGCCCAGCGGAGGGATGCGCGCCTGGATGCCCTCCTCGGCCAGCTCCTGGCGGGCACGCAGCAGCAGCCGGCGCACGTCGGCGATCTCCTCGAGCCGGCTGACCATCGGCAGCAGGATCTGCAGGTTCTCCAGCCCCACGTCAGCGCGCAGCATGGCGCGCAGCTGCGTAAGGAAGATCTCCGGGTGGTCCAGGGTCAGGCGGATGCCGCGCCAGCCCAGGAAGGGGTTCTCTTCCTCGATCGGGAAGTAGGCCAGCGACTTGTCGCCGCCGACGTCCAGCGTGCGCAGGGTTACCGGCTGCGGCGCGAACTGCTCCAACACCCGGCGGTAGAGATCGGCCTGCTCCTCCTCGCCGGGAAAGCGATCGCGGATCAGGAACGGGAACTCGGTACGGTGCAGTCCAATGCCGTCACAGCCGGCGGCCAGCGACAGGTTGATGTCCGAGATCAGGCCCGTATTGGCGTAGAGGGCGATCGTGCGCCCGTCGGGGCTGGTGGCCGGCTCGTCACGCACCGCCTCAAGCCCCTCAGTGAACTCCGCCTCGTCGCGGATCAGGCGCTGGTACTCATGCTCGACGGTCTCTGTCGGGTCGACGTAGAAGCGCCCGGCGTAGCCATCCACTACCACCGGCCGACCGTCCATCTGCCGGGTGCGCAGGTCGTCGACGCCCATCACCGCGGGGATGCCCAGCGCCCGGGCGAGGATGGCCACATGGGAGTTGCGCGAGCCGGTGGCCGAGACGACGCCGACGAGATGGTCGTGGGGGATCTCGGCGAGCTGCGAGGCGCTCACCTCGTGGCCCACCAGCACGGCCTGATCGGGCAGGGCCTCGACCCGGCCACCCTCGTCGCGCAGCCGCCCGAGGATCCGCCGGCCAAGATCGCGGATGTCGCTCGAGCGCTCGCGCAGGTAAGGGTCGTCCATGTTCTCGAAGACCTGCACGTGCTCACCGATGACCTGGCGCAGCGCCCCGGGCGCCCAGTTGCCGGCGCGGATGCGCTCGACGGTCTCGTTGACCAGGCTGTCGCCCTCGAGCATGCGCAGGTAGACGTCGAAGAGCATCTGCTCGTCAGCGGTGACCGAGGCGGAGATCTGCTGACCGAGCTGGCGAAGCTCCGCCGTGACTTCCGCCACCGCCTGCTCGAAGGCCGCCACCTCGGCTTCCGGGTCGGTGGCGACGCGGTCGGGGATGGCATTGAGATCCGACTGCGCGTAGGGCACCACCGCCGTACCGATGGCCACCCCGGGCGCCCCGGGCAGTCCGCGCAGCGCGCGGCTGTCCTCGGCCACCGGCTCGTCGCCAATACCGTGGATGCCGCCGCTGGCCCGAGCATGGGCGATGGCCCCCGCGAGCTGCGCGGCGAGGGTGACGAGGAAAGCGACCTCGCTCTCCTCGAAGCGGCGCTGCTCCGTCTGCTGGACGACGAGCACGCCGAGCACCGAACGGTAGTGGATGATAGGCACGCCGAGAAAAGAGGAGTAGCGCTCCTCGCCGGTCTCGGGGAAGTAACGAAAACGCGAGTGCGCCGGGGCGTTCTTGAGGTTGATCGGCTCCTCGCGCTCAGCGACCAGGCCGACCAGCCCCTCGGCGGAGGTCAGCCGCACACGGCCCACGGACTCGCTGTTGAGTCCGCGGGTGTCCATGAGCACGAAGTCGCCCTGGGCGGCATCGAGGAGGTAGACCGAGCAGACATCCACCGCCATGGCGTCGGCCACCCGCTCGACGATGATTCGCAGCCCCTGGCGCAGGTTGGGCGCTGCGTTCACTTCCCGGGAGACGCGGTGGAGGATCTCGAGCATGGGGCCCCGCCCTATCGCAATCGTCGCCGCGCCGCCGGCGGGATGGCTGCAGGGGTGCCACCCTCGGTACCGGTTCCGGCCCAGTCACCGGCCTGCAGGCAGCCGGAAAGTTCCTGCAGCGCCTGGCGGTAGACCTGGCGCTTGAAGAAGATGACCTCGTCGACCGGATACCAGTAGTCGACCCAACGCCAGCGGTCAAACTCGGGACGCGGCACCCGGTCGACGCGCACCCGCTGCTCGTCGGCGAGCAGGCGCAGCAGGAACCAGATCTGTTTCTGCCCGATACACCGGCTGCCACGGCGCCGGATCATGCGGCGGGGCAGGCGGTAACGGAGCCAGCGGCGCGTCGCACCGAGCACGGCCACGTCCGAAGGCGTCAGGCCGATCTCCTCGCGCAGTTCGCGGTAGAGCGCCTCCAGCGGGGTCTCGTTGGCCTCGACCCCGCCCTGCGGGAACTGCCAGGCGTCTTCTCCGGCCCGCCGAGCCCACAGCACCTGGCCGTCGTCGTTGGCGACGATGATGCCGACATTGGGCCGAAAGCCGTCAGAATCGACCACCCGGAGACGCCTCCCTACGCGGAAATTGCCGATGTTATTCTTTCACAGGGGGTGCAACCCGGGCAACGTTGCCGCAGGGCCGGGCCCGCCTGATCCCCGCTCCCCACCCACCCGACAACCGGAGGAGGTGCAGTGTCCGTCGCCCTGTTCGACCTGGATAACACTTTGATCGCCGGTGACAGCGACAGCCTGTGGGGCGAGTACCTGGTAGCCCGCGGAGCCGTGGACAGCGAGGCCTTCGCCGAGACCCACCGGCGCTTCCACCAGGACTATATCGAGGGGCGACTGGATATCGACGCCTTCCTCGCCTTCGCCCTCAGCCCCCTGGCCGAGCACCCGGAGGAGCAACTGAACGCCTGGCGTGCCGACTTCGTCCGCGAGTGGATCGAGCCGCTGGTGCTGCCCGCCGCCGAGGCCTTGCTCGACGAGCACCGCCGCGCCGGGCACCGCCTGGCCATCGTCACCGCCACCAACCGCTTCGTCACCGCGCCCATCGCCGAGCGTCTGGGGGTTCCCACACTGCTGGCCACCGAGCCGGAGCGCCGCGACGGCCGCTACACCGGCCGCCACACCGGCACCCCGACCTTCCGCGAGGGCAAAATCCGGGTGGTCGACGCATGGCTGCGCGAGCGCGGGCTGGAGCGGGCCGAGAAGTGGTTCTACAGCGATTCGCTCAACGACCTCCCGCTGCTGCGTCATGTCGAGCACCCGGTGGCCGTGGATCCGGACGAGACCCTACGCAGCGAGGCCCGGCGCAACGGCTGGCCCGTGCTGACCCTGCGCCAGACGGAGACGCCCGAGTGCTGCTCGGCCTGACCCTGCTGCTCGGGTTCCAGCTGCTCGGCGAGGTCATCGCCCGGCTCTTCGGCTTGCCGCTGCCCGGCCCGGTGATCGGCCTGGCCCTGCTGTTCGCCACGCTAATCGCCGTGGGCCGCGTCCCCACGGGGCTGCGCACCGCTGCCGAGGGGCTGCTGCGCTACCTGGCGCTGCTGCTCATCCCAGCGGGGGTGGGCATCCTCCTGCACCTGCCGCGGCTGCAGACGGACGCCGTGGCCATTGCCGCGGCGCTGGTGGTCAGCACCGGGGTAGCGCTGGCCGTGACCGCGGCGCTGTTCCAGTGGCGCTGGCTGCGCCGCGGGCGCGCTGGTCGGGCGGAGGACGACGGTGACTGAGGATTTCCAGGACATCTGGGCCTTCCTGGCCGAGAGCCCGTTGCTGGGGCTCACGGTCACCCTGGTGGCGTTCCTGATCGGGCAGGCGCTCTGGCGACGGCTGGGCAACGCCCCGCTGGCCCACCCCGTGCTGATCGCCACCGCCCTGCTCATCCCCTTCCTGCTGCTCACCGGCACCGACTACGACACCTATTTCGAAGGGGCTCAGTTCATCCACTTCCTGCTCGGCCCGGCCACCGTGGCCCTAGCCGTGCCGCTGTTCGATCAGCTGCCGCGCATCCGGGAACTGCTGCTGCCGATCACCGTCTCGGTGGTGGCCGGCAGCCTGGCCGCGGCGCTGTCGGCGGTGTGGGCGGGGGCGGCACTGGGCGCCTCGCGGGAGACCCTGCTGTCGCTGGCGCCCAAGTCGGTCACCTCGCCAATCGCCATGGGCATTGCCGAGCGGCTGGGCGGGCTGCCGTCACTGACCGCCGGTCTGGTGCTGATCACCGGCGCGCTGGGCTGTCTGATGGCACCGCTGGTCTTCCGCCTGCTGCGCATCCACGATGAGGCGGCACGCGGCCTGGCGCTGGGCCTGTCCGCCCACGGCTTCGGCACGGTGCAGGCGTTCAGCAGCAGCGCCGCGGCCGGGGCCTTCGCCGGCCTGGGCCTGGGGCTGGCCGGACTGGTGACCGCCTTCCTGCTGCCGGTGGCCCTGCCTTGGTTGGCGTCAGTCGGCGGCTGAGGCCCGCCGGCGCCGGGCGTACCAGCGCAGCCCACCTGGCAGCACCAGCGCGGCGGCGAGCAGGCCGAGCAGCGGTCCATCGCCGATGCGGGCGTAGGGGGTGACGCCGCTGCGCCGCTCCACCTCGGTAACCAGGGTGGCCACCTCGAACTGCGGCCGTCGCTCCACCACCCCACCGTCGGGACCGATCACCGCGGTGATCCCGGTGTTGGTGGCGCGCAGCATCCAGCGCCCAGCCTCGGCCGCGCGCATGCGCGCCTTCTGCAGGTGCTGATGGGGCGCCAACGAATCGCCAAACCAAGCGTCGTTGCTGACGTTCACCAGCAGATCCACCGCACCCGCCGTGCGCCGCACGGCGACGGGGTAGGCCACCTCATAGCAGACCGTGGCGCCCAGGCGCAGGCGATCATCGACGGCCAGCGGCTCCGGGCGCGGCCCGGGGCTGTAGTCGGCCATCGGGGCGCCGAGGAAGTCGAGGCTGCGACCAAAGAGATCGCGGAACGGGACATACTCGCCGTAGGGGACCAAGTGGCGCTTGTGGTAGACGCTGCGCTCCTCGCCAAGGACCACCACGCTGTTGTGCAGGGTCCCGCCATTCGGGGCCCACTCCCGGTAGGGGATGCCGAGCACCAGCGTCCCCCCGGCCTCCCGGACCCGCTCGGCGACCTGCTCCAGGTACGGTTGTACCGTATCGAAGCGACGCGGTATGGCGGTCTCCGGCCAGACCACCAGGTCCGCCCCGGCGTGCTCGGCGGTCAGCTCTGCGTAGCGGCTCTGGATGCGCTCGAGCTGCACCGGGTCCCACTTGATGTCCTGACTGAAGTTGCCCTGGATCAGCGCCGCGCGCACCGGCTCGCCTTGGGCCTCGGTCCACGGCCGGTCCGCTGCCAACCCGGCGGCGACCGCCGCCACAGCCAGCGCCGCCATGCTCGCCCCGCGCCGCCACCCGGGGGCCGTCACCAGCCACGCCGCGGCGCCGGCGAGCAACACCAGCAGGGCGCTCAGCCCGAGCACACCGATCACCGGCGCCAGCCCGGCCAGCGGCGTGTCCAGGGCGGCGTAGCCGACGAACAGCCACGGGAACCCGGTGAACAGCCAGGTCCGCAGCCACTCCACCGCCACCCACGCCGCCGGCAGGGTGACCAGCAGGCGCAGCCCGGGGCCGCGCCCTAAACCGCGCCCGAGGGCCACCGCCAGCATGGGGAACAGCGCCATAAAGGCGACGAACACCACGGTGACCAGCCCCGAGAGCGCCGGACCGGCACCGCCGTAGTCATTGATGCTGACGAACACCCAGGAGACACCGACGCCGAACTGCCCCAGACCGAAGGCGTAGCCGGCCTGCAGGGCGCGCCGACGCGGTGCCAGCGCGGCCACGGCAAAGAGCACCGCCGGGGCGAGCACCGCCAGCAGCGCCCAGTCCAGCGGCGCGAAGGCCAGCGGCAACCCGGCTCCGGCCAGGCCAGCGGCCAACACCCCGGCGCGCCCGGCAGCGAGACGCTCAGCCGTCGTCATCGCCCTCGCTCCCCACGGGCATGACCCGCAGCAGGTGGATGCGGCGCTGATCGGCGCGCAGGACGCGGAACTCGAAACCGGCGAAGACGATGCGCTCGCCGCGGCACGGCACGTGTCCAAAGCGCTGCGCCACCAGGCCGCCGACGGTGTCGAGGTCGTCCTCCTTGAGTCCGGCGGAGAGGGCCTCGTTAAACGCCTCGATGGGCGTGACCGCCTTGACGATCCAGCTGCCGTCGTCACGGGCCAGGATGGGGGCATCCTCGTCGAAGTCGTGCTCGTCGTCGATCTCGCCGACAATCTGCTCGATCACGTCCTCGATGGTGACGATCCCGGCCAGACCGCCATACTCGTCGACCACCACGGACATGTGGTTGCGGCTTTCGCGGAACTGCTTGAGCAGCGCATCGAGCCGCTTGCTCTCGGGGATGAACAGCACCGGGCGCAGGACCTCGCGCAGCCGGAAGCCGTTGTGCCCCTCCTCGTGGAAGAGGCGCAGCAGGTCCTTGGCCAGGAGGATCCCGATGACGTCGTCCTTGCTCTCGCCGGTGACCGGGAAACGGGAGTAGCCGGTGCGCACGATGGTCGGCAGCAGGTCGCGCGGCTCGGTATCCCGGGCCACAGTGGTGACCTGGGAGCGGGGGATCATGATATCGCGGGCCTGGAGCTCGGAAACATGGAGCACGCCCTCGATCATGGACAGGGCGTCGGCGTCGAGCAGACCGAGCGACTGGCTGCGGCGCAGGTGCTCGACCAGCTCGTCCCGCGAGCGAGGTTCGGGCTGGGTCACCAGCCGGCGCAGGCGATCGCGCCACGAGACGCTCTCGCCAGCGCCGCTGCTACTGTTCGCTTCTCCGTCGGGCATGACCTCTTTCAACGCTCTAGATAGGGGTCCGGCACCCCAAGCGCGGCGAGGAGGCGCCGCTCCTCGGCCTCCATCCGCTCGGCCTGCGCCGGCTCCTCGTGATCGTAGCCCAGCAGATGCAGGGCCCCGTGGACCACCATGTGCGCCCAGTGGTCCGCCTCCGGTTTGCCCTGTTCGCGGGCCTCTTGGGCCACCACCGGGGCGCAGAGGACCAGATCGCCGAGGATCTCTGCCGCTTCGGGAGGCAGGCCCGGCGGTAGCTCGCAGGGGAAGGAAAGCACGTTGGTGGGCTTGTCGCGCCCGCGATAGGCGTGGTTGAGCGCCCGGGACTCGTCCTCGTCGACGATGCGCACGGTGAGTTCGCCGCCGCGACCATGCGCATCGAGCACCGGCGCAAGCCAGCGCTGCACCTGCGCGGTGTCCGGCGCCGGCGTCCCGGCGACGTGCTGGAAGGCCAGCTCGAACTCGCTCACTTGCGTCCCTTGCCCGTACCCTGACCGCCGATCTGGCGACTCCGCGAATCGTACGCCTCGACGATGCGCTGCACCAGCGGGTGGCGGACGACATCCGAGGCGGCGAAGAAGGTGAAGCTGACGCCATCCACCTCGTGGAGCACCTCGACCGCATCGCGCAGCCCGGAGGGCTTATCCGGCGGCAGGTCAATCTGGGTGACATCGCCGGTGACCACGGCTGTGGAGCCGAAGCCGATGCGCGTGAGGAACATCTTCATCTGCTCGACGGTGGCATTCTGCGCCTCGTCGAGGATCACGAAGGCGTGATTCAGGGTGCGCCCGCGCATGAACGCCAGGGGCGCGACCTCGATGACGTTGCGCTCGATCAGCCGGCTGACCCGTTCGAAGCCGAGCATCTCGAACAGGGCGTCGTAAAGCGGCCGCAGGTACGGATCGACCTTCTGCGCCATGTCACCGGGCAGGAAGCCGAGGCGCTCACCGGCCTCCACCGCCGGGCGCACCAGGACCACCCGGCGCACTTCCTCGGCCTCCAGGGCCTCGACGGCGCACGCCACCGCGAGGAAGGTCTTGCCGGTGCCGGCGGGACCGATGCCGAAGCTCAGGTCGTTGTCGCGGATGCGCTGCACGTAGGCCCGCTGCCCGGGGCCGCGACCGCGCACGACGGTCTTGCGGGTGCGGATCGCCGCCGCCTCTTCGTCGCGCTCGTCGCGCCGCCGCTGCGCCGGCGCGCTGGCTTCGCTATTGGCCTCCCCATCGGCCTCCTCGTCCGGCTGCCCGGCCTCTTCGTGGAGCTCCTGCAGCCGCGCCTGCTGCAGATAGAGGTGCACGTCCTCCGGCTCGAGGTGCTGCGCGGCAGCGGCCTCGTAGAGTTCCTCAAGCACCTGCCGGGTGACGCGCACCGCCGTGTCCTCGCCGATGACACGGAAGCGATGCCCCTGGTTCTGGATCTCGACCGCCAGGCGCCGTTCGAGCTGGCGGAGGTTCTCGTCGAACTGCCCGCACAGCCGTGCCAGTCGTTCGTTGTCGGCCGGGGTCAGCTCGAGGTCGATAGCTTGCGGCCGGTCGCTCACGCCGTCACCCGCCTGCGCCGACTGCTGCGTGCATGGCTTGTTCCTCCACAGAGACGACGCGCCCCCGCAGTGAGTGGGTGCGCGCGTCGGTGATCTCAACTTCGGCAAAGCGGCCGATCCACGACGGATCACCCGGGAAGTTCACCACCCGGTTGCCCGAGGTGCGGCCACAGAGCTCGCTCGGGTCACGCCGGGACGGACCGTCGATCAGCACCGACTGCTTGGTGCCGAGCAGTGCACGGGCGGCGGCACTCTGCTGGTCGTGCAGGCGAGCCTGCAGGCGCTGCAGCCAGGCGCGCTTGTCGGCCTCGGGGACCCCGTCGTGGAGCTCCGCAGCCGGCGTCCCCGGCCGCGGGCTGTAGACAAAGCTAAAAGCGCCGCCGTCGAAACCGACGCGATCGACCAGGGCCAGGGTCTCTTCGAACTCGGCCTCGGTCTCACCGGGGAAGCCGACGATCAGGTCGGTGGCGAGCACCAGCCCGGGACGGACGGCGCGGATCTCCTCGATCAGTGCCTCGTAGGCGGCAGCATCGTGGCCGCGCTTCATGAGCTTGAGGATGAGGTCTGAGCCGCTCTGCACCGGCAGGTGGAGAAAATCGGCCAGCTCGGGTACCTCGCGGTAGGCGTCGATGAGCCCGCTATGGAACTCCGCCGGGTGCGAGGTGGTGAACCGGATGCGGTCGATTCCCGGGATCCGCGCCACCGCCTCGATGAGCAGGCCCAGATCGGCCGGCTCGCCGTCGTCGAGGGCGCCGGCGTAGGCGTTGACGTTCTGCCCGAGCAGGTTGACCTCGCGCACCCCCTGCCCGGCGAGGCTGCGCACCTCGGCGAGGACGTCGGCCACCGGCCGACTGATCTCGTCGCCCCGGGTGTAAGGCACCACACAGAAGGAGCAATACTTGCTGCACCCCTCCATCACCGAGACATACGCGGTAGGCCCCTCGGCCCGCGGCTGCGGCAGGTGGTCGAACTTCTCGATCTCGGGGAAGTCCGTGTCGACCTGTGCGCCCCCGCCGGCGCGCCGGCGCGCCAGCATCTGCGGCAGCCGGTGCAGGGTCTGCGGCCCGAAGACCAGATCGACGAAGGGTGCGCGGCGCAGGATCTCGGCCCCCTCCTGGCTGGCCACACAGCCGCCGACGCCGATCAGCACCGAGGGGTTTTCCTGCTTGTAGCGCCGCCAGCGGCCGAGCTGCGAGAAGACTTTCTCTTGAGCCTTCTCGCGCACCGAGCAGGTATTGAGCAGCAGCAGGTCGGCCTCTTCGGGGCGCTCGACCCGGTGGGCGCCGGCCTGGCTGACCAGCACGTCGACCAGACGCTCGGCGTCGTAGTCGTTCATCTGGCAGCCCTGAGTCTCTACATAGACGCGCTCGCTCACCGTCTGCGCCACCTCGCGGTTTGCTCTCGCTTCACGGAATTCGTTTCCCGATATTCTAGCTTTGGCCATGCGGCACGCCCAACGACCCCGACGGTCATCCGGCAAGTGGCGCGAACAGCGCCACGCTGGCGTACCACAGGGCCGCCGCGGCGGCGCCGGCGGCGACGTCGTCGGCCATGATCCCCAGCCCGCCGTGCAGGCGCCGGTCGAGCCAGCGGATGGGGCCGGGTTTGAGGGCGTCGAAGAGTCGGAAGAGCACGAACAGCAGCGCGGCGTCCACCCACACGGAGAACACCCCGAAGCCGGTGACCAGCGGCAATGCGGCCACCAGGTAGCCCCCCACCTCGTCCCAGACAATGGCCGGGTGGTCGTGGACCCCGGCCTCCTCGGCCGCCCGGCCGCAGATCCAGACGCCGACGACGATCACCGCCAGGGTGACCAGCAGATAGAGGCTCAGCGGTGCGACATAGAGCAGCGCGAACAGCGGCAGCGCCGCCAGCGTGCCGAACGTCCCTGGCGCCCGCGGTGCCAAGCCAAGTCCGCCGGCGGTAGCGAGCCAGTGCAGGGGTCTACGCAGACGGAACGGTGTGTTCAAGAGCCCTCCGCGAAGTGGTCGTAGCCGCCGGGATCCAGGGCGCAGACCACCCCGCCGGCGTCCACGCCGCGCAGCCCGGGCGTCTCCTCGACCGTGCCGATGCGCGTCACCGGGGTGGCGGCATGCTCGCGCAGGCAAGCCATCTCATCCTCGCGCTCCACCGGCAAGGTGAAGCAGAGCTCGTAGTCATCGCCGCCGTGGAGCAGGTGGCGCAGATCCCCGCGCTCGTCGATGAAGGCCTGGGAGCGGGGCAGCGCCTCCAGCTCCAGAGTGCCCCCAACACCGCTCTCGTCGAGCACCCGCGACAGGTCGGCGGCCAGCCCGTCGGAGACGTCGATGGCCGCACTCGCCCGGCCGAGCAGGGCCGTCCCGGCCGCCACCCGCGGCTCGGGCCGGAACAGCCGCCCAGCCAGGTAGGCGGGGTCGCCGGCCAGGGGCGTCGCCTCCTCGCGCTCGAGCCACAGCTCCAGGCCGAGGGCCGCATCCCCCAGGGTGCCGGTGACCCAGATGCCGTCACCGGGCCGGGCACCGCCGCGACGCAGGCCGTGCTCGCCGGCGACCGAGCCGAGGGCGGTGACCGACACCGACAGCGGTCCGTGGGTGGTGTCACCCCCGACCAGGGCCACCCCGTGACGGTCGGCCAGCGCCTTGAAGCCAGCGCTGAAACGCTCTAGCCACTGCGGATCCTTCTCGGGCAGGGTCAGGGAGAGCAGGGCCCAGGCCGGCCGGGCACCGACGGCGGCCAGATCGCTGAGATTGACTGCCAGCACCCGGTGGCCCAACGCCTCCGGCGGGATGTCCCCGGGAAAGTGAATGTCCTCGACCAGGGTGTCGCAGCAGGCGGCCAGCAGGCCGGTGTCGGTGTGCAGCAGGGCCGCGTCGTCGCCGACCCCGAGCGCGACCCCGTCACGCTGCGCGGTCAGGTCGTGGAAATAGCGCTGGATGAGCGCTGCCTCGCCTCCGCCGATCACTGCCGATTCCCCCGCCCGGGTTTGCGCTCGCCCCGCTCGGCGGCGCGCAGCCCCACGGTGGCGCCGAAGCGGTCGAGCACGCCGTTGATGTAACGGTGCGACTGGTCGGCGCCGAAGCGGCGCGCCAGCTCCACCGATTCGTCGATGACCACGCGGTAGGGCACCTCCAGGCGCTCGGATAGCTCGTAGGCGCCGAGGCGCAGGATCGAGCGCTCCACCGGATCGAGCTGCGCCAGGGGCCGGTCGAGCAGCGCCGAAAGCTGCTCGTCGAGCTCCGCAGCACGGTCCGTGATGGCGTAGATCAGTTCGCGGAAGTAGGCCACGTCGATGTCACCGAGGCCGGCGGCGAGGAACTGCCGCTCGATGTCCTCGGCCGACGCGCCGGTGACCGCGTACTGGTAGAGCGCCTGGACGAGCTTGGAACGCGCCCGGGAGCGGCGCTTGCCTTCGCCTGAAGCCGCCATTACGCCTCGAGCTGCCGCATCAGATCGACCATCTCCAGGGCCGAGAGCGCCGCCTCGGCGCCCTTGTTGCCGGCCTTGGTCCCGGCGCGCTCAATGGCCTGCTCGACGGTCTCGACGGTGAGAACCCCGTAGGAGACCGGCACGCCGGAGCCCATCATGGCCTGGGCAACGCCCTTGGTGCACTCGGCGGCCACGTACTGGTGGTGGTCGGTGCCGCCGCGAATGACGGCGCCGAGGGCAATCACCGCATCAGCGCGACCGGCGTCGGCCACGCGCTGGACCGCCAGCGGCAGCTCGAAGGAACCGGGCACGCGGATCAGCTCCAGATGCTCCTCCGGGACGCCGTGGCGCCGCAGGGTGTCGGCGGCGCCGTCGATCAGCCGATCGACGATGAGATCGTTGAAGCGCGCCGCCACGAGGGCGAACCGCGCGTCCTGCAGCGCGACGAGTTGTCCTTCGGTTACTTGCATGCCTGGTTTCCTGAAGAAAGTTTCGGTAGGACCGGCGCTTGCGCGGGTTCCGGCGCTAAACTACAAGCCCGGCGGGCGCCCCGCAAGCGCCGGCGGTCAGCCCTCGGGGGTGACGTACTCCACCACCTCCATGCCGAAGCCGGAGAGCGCGTGCATGCGACGCGGGGCGCTGAGCACGCGCATGCGGCGCACCCCGAGATCGGTGAGGATCTGCGCGCCGATGCCGTAGGTGCGCAGATCCAGTGGCACGCCGCCGCTGTCCTCGCTGCAGCCGCCGCCCTGGTAGCAGCGCATGTGCTCGAGGATGTCGTCGTTGGCGTCGGCATTGCGCAGCACCACCACCACGCCCGACTCGGCTTCGGCCACCTGGCGCAACGCCGAACGCAGCGGCCAGCCGCAGCGCGGCCCGGTGGCACCGAGCAGGTCGGCCAGCGGGTTCTCCAGGTGCACGCGCACCAACGCCGGGGTCTCCTCATCCACCTGCCCGGCGACCAGGGCGAAGTGGAGCGCGCCGCTGACATTGTCCTGGTAGGTGTGCATGCGGAAGGTGCCGTACTCGGTGGGCAGCTCGCAGGCGCCGACGTGCTCTACCGAGCGCTCGTTGCGCACCCGGTAGGCGATGAGATCGGCCACGGTGCCGATCTTCAGCCCATGGGTCCGGGCGAACGCCATGAGGTCGTCGCGCCGCGCCATGGTGCCGTCCTCGTTGAGGATCTCGACGATCACCGCCGCTGGGGCAAAACCGGCGAGTCGGGCCAGGTCGCAGCCGGCCTCGGTATGCCCGGCGCGGGTGAGCACGCCGCCGGGCTGGGCCATCAGCGGGAAGATGTGCCCGGGCTGGACCAGGTCCTCGGGGCGCGCACCCGGCGCCACCGCCGCCTGCACGGTTCGCGCCCGGTCGGCGGCCGAGATGCCGGTGGTCACACCCTCCGCCGCCTCGATGGAGACGGTGAAATTGGTGGTGTTCTTCTCATCGTTGTTATGGACCATCAGCGGCAGACGCAGCTGCTCGCAGCGCTCGCGGGTCAAAGTCAGGCAGATCAGGCCCCGGCCGTAGCGGGCCATGAAGTTGATGTCCTCGGGCCGGATGAGGCTCGCCGGCATCACCAGGTCGCCTTCGTTCTCCCGGTCTTCGTCGTCGAGGATGACCGCCATGCGCCCCTGGCGCAGGTCCTCGATGATCTCCTCGATACTGTTGAACTGCACCGTCTCGCTCATGCCCTCATCCATTCCCGAATCCGGCCTGTCGTAGCTGCTCAAGGGTCAGCCCACCGCCGCTGCCATCTCCTGTCCCGTCGCTTCCGGCGCTGAGCAGCCGCTCGACGTACCGCGCCACCAGGTCCACCTCGATGTTGACCGGATCGCCGGCGCGGCGTTCCCCCAGGTTGGTGGCGGCCAGGGTGTGCGGGATCAGGTTGACCTCGAAATCCCGCCCGGCAACGGTGTTGATGGTCAAGCTGACACCGGCCACGGCGATGGAGCCCTTGACGGCCACGTAGCGGGCGAGCCCCTCCGGGACCCGGAAGCGCCAGCGCTCGGAGCCACCGGCCGGCGCCCGCTCGACGACCTCGCCGACCCCGTCGACGTGCCCGGTGACCAGGTGGCCGCCCAGCGGCGTGGTGGGGGTGACCGCGCGCTCCAGATTCACCCGCGCACCGCTGCGCAGCCCGCCAAGGGTGGTGCAGCGCAGGGTCTCATCGGAGACGTCGGCACGGAACTGCCCATCCTCGATGCCAGTGGCGGTCAGGCAGACGCCGTCGACGGCGATGCTGTCGCCAACCCGACACTCGGCCAGCCCCAGGTCAGGGGCGTCGATGCGCAGGATCCGCCCGTCGCCGCTTTGCTCGATGGCGGCCACGCGGCCGCACGTCTCCACGATCCCGGTGAACATCCCGTTAATCCAACCTCGCGGTGATGCGGATTTCCTCCCCCACCCGGCGCACATCGCTGAACGCCAGCGGGCGGCGCTGGGCCATGGCGTCGATGCCGGGCAAAACCAGCAACGGCCGGGCCGCGTCGCCCATCAGGTGGGGGGCGGTGTAGACGATCAGCTCGTCGACCAGACCCGCCTGCACCCAGGCTCCGGCCAGGGTCGGCCCGGCCTCCACCCAGACCTCGTTGATCTCGCGATCGGCCAGGGCGTCGAGCACCGCACCCAGGTGGAGCCCCCCCTCCTGCAGAGGGATGGGCAGCAGCTCAGCCCCACAGCCGCGCAGCGCCCGCGCCCGGGCCTCGTTGACGTACTCGGCATGACCGACGAGCACCGGCCCCGGCGCCCGGAACAGCGCTGCCTGCGGCGGCGTGGTCAGGCGCGGGTCGAGGACCACGCGCAGCGGCTGTCGCTCGGCCGGAACCGCCGGTTCGACGTCGCGGGCATCCAGACGGGGGTCGTCCGCCCGCACGGTCCCCACCCCGGTGAGGACCGCCGCGGCCTGCGCCCGGCCCCGGTGGACATCGCGGCGCGCCGCCGCTGAGGTGATCCAGCGGCTCTCGCCGGAGGCCATGGCTGTGCGCCCATCCAAACTCGCCGCCAGCTTGACGCGTACCCACGGGCGCCCACCGGCGATCCGGCGCAGAAACCCACGGTTGAGCGCCTCGGCATCGGTGGCCAGCACGCCCTCGGTGACCGCTACTCCGGCGGCCTCGAGCTGCGCGATGCCGCCGCCGGCGACCCGGGGATTGGGGTCGCGGTGGCCAACCACCACCCGGGCCACACCGGCTTCGATCAGGGCGCGGGCACACGGAGGCGTGCGCCCGTAGTGGGCGCAGGGCTCCAGGGTGACATAGGCGGTGGCGCCGGCAGCCTCGCCGCCGGCCGCCTGCAGGGCCGCCGCCTCGGCGTGCGGCCCACCGGCCTGCTCATGGGCGGCCTCGGCCACCACCGCCCCGTCACGCACCAGCACGCAACCGACCCGCGGATTGGGGTGCGGCGGCGGGAACACTGCGGCCGCTCGCCGGACGGCGCGGGCCATCCAGCGGGCATCGTCCCGGTGGCTCTCAGTCGTCGTCACGCCGGTGCTGCTCCAGGCCTTCAATGACCTCGCGGAAGGCGCCGACATCCTCGAAACGGCGGTAGACCGAGGCGAAGCGGACATAGGCGACCACGTCGAGCTCGCGCAGCTCTTCCATCACGTACTCGCCAATGGTGCTGGCCCCCACCTCGCGGTCTCCGGCACCGGAGACCCGCTTGCAGACGCGGCGCACCGCCGCCTCGACGGCCTCAGTGGCCACCGGGCGCTTCTCCAGCGCCCGCCGGAAGCCAAGGCGCAGCTTGTCCTCGTCAAACGCCTCGCGCCGCCCGTCGGACTTCACCACCCGCGGATAGACCAGTTCGGGGGCCTCGTGGGTGGTGAAGCGCTCGCCGCAGGACGGGCACTGGCGCCGCCGCCGCACCTGCTCCCCCTCACCGACCAGGCGGGAGTCGACCACGCGGGTGTCGGTGTTCTGGCAGTAGGGGCAGCGCATGGGCGGTCAGCCGTCGTCCGGCATCAGCCGTAGACCGGGAACTCGCGACAGATCTGCTGCACCTCGCCGCGCACGCGCTCGACCACCGACTCGTCGCCCATGTTGTCGAGGACGTCGCAGATCCAGTCGGCCAGGCGCGTGGCCTCGGCCTCCTTGAAGCCGCGGGTGGTGATCGCCGGCGTGCCGATGCGCAGGCCGCTGGTGACGAACGGCGACTGCGGGTCGTTGGGGACGGTGTTCTTGTTCACCGTGATGTTGGCCCGTCCCAGCGCGGCGTCCGCATCCTTGCCGGTGAGGTTCTTGGGGGTCAGATCCATCAGGAAGAGGTGGTTGTCGGTGCCGCCGGAGACGACGTTGTAGCCGCGCTCGATGACGCGCTGGGCCATGGCGCGGGCGTTGGCCACCACCTGCTCCTGGTACTGCTTAAACTCGGGCTCGAGGGCCTCCTTGAAGGCCACGGCCTTGCCGGCGATGGCGTGCATCAGCGGGCCGCCCTGAGTCCCCGGGAAGACCAGCGACTGGAACTTCTTCTCAAGATCCGGGTTGGAGCGGGCGAGGATGATGCCGCCGCGGGGACCGCGCAGGGTCTTGTGGGTGGTGGAGGTGACCGCGTCGGCATAGGGGATCGGGCTGGGGTAGACCCCGGCAGCGACCAGGCCGGCGATGTGCGCCATATCCACGACCAGGTAAGCGCCCACGGAGTCGGCAATCTCGCGCATGCGCGCCCAATCGACCACTTGGGAGTAGGCGGAGAAGCCACCGATGACCATCTTCGGCTGGTGCTCGGTAGCCAGGCGCTGGATCTCGTCGTAGTCGATCTGGCCGTCGTCGTTGATGCCGTACTGGACGGCATTGAACAGCTTGCCCGAGAAGTTGACCTTAGCACCGTGGGTCAGGTGGCCGCCGTGATCGAGGCTCATGCCCAGGATGGTGTCGCCGGGCTGGAGCAGGGCATGGAAGACAGCAGCATTGGCCTGGGAGCCCGAGTGGGGCTGGACGTTGGCGTAGTCGGCGCCGAAGAGCTGCTTGGCACGGTCGATGGCGAGCTGCTCGGCTACGTCGACGTGTTCACAGCCGCCGTAGTAGCGCTTGCCGGGGTAGCCTTCGGCATACTTGTTCGTCAGCACGCTGCCCTGCGCTTCCATCACGCGGGGACTGGCGTAGTTCTCGGAGGCGATCAGCTCGATGTGATCCTCTTGGCGCTGGCGCTCGTCCTCGATAGCGGCTGCCAGCTCCGGGTCGTAACCCGCGATGGTCATGTCTCGGGAGAACATATCGACTCCTTGCTCGGCTTGGGATCCGGCATTGCACAATCCGCCAGTATAACCGAAATTCCTCCCGGGTCCGAATCGCACGCCGGTCGCCTTATGCATCAGGGCGATAGCGCCGCCGATGGAGGCTCGGCGGGGAACGCGCCCTTGGGCCCGGCCCCTCCAGCCACGCGCCCGCCGAAGCCCCGGTCGGCGGAGGCGCCCCCCCGGCTTGCCGGATCA
>NZ_JAJNQP010000023.1:0-28410 GCF_022227985.1 Halorhodospira sp. M38 | reverse complement strand
GCTCCCTTCGCTCAGTCGTCGCCGTTGGCCGGTGTGCGCCCGAGCAGGGGCAGCCCCGCCCGATCGGCGATCCGTTTGCGCGCCTCGTCGGCCAGCTGCCGGCGGTCCCGCTCCGCGGCCGGGATGGGGTCCAGGAAGTGGATGTGGACCTCCACCCCGTGGCCGGCCGCCCACCAGGCGCTGTCCAGCATGCGCCGCTCCGGCACCAGTTCCCCCAGATCGTCACCGCGGTGGCGCGGACGGTAGCCGATGGCCACCGGCTGCACGGCGGAGTCGGCCTCGTGGGCGGCACGGAACAGCCGCGGGCGGAACGGCTGGATGCCGAATTCGGTGCTGATCCGGCCCTCGGGGAAGAAGATCACGGCATCGCCCCGGCGCAGCCGCTCGGCCATCTCGCCGGCGGCCCGCTGCGCTGCGCCGCTGTGGCCGCGGCCGATGAACAGGGTGCCGAGGTTGCGGGCCACGCGGCCGACAATCGGCCAGTCGCGCAGCTCCGCCTTGCTCAGGAAGGTGTCCGGCACCAGGGCGAACAGGGCAACGATGTCCAGCCAGGAGAGGTGGTTGGCCACCAGGAGGGCGCCGCGCTGCGGGCGACCGTGCCGGTGAAGGCGGACGCGCATCAGGGCCATGAGGATCCGGTTCCACAGGGCCGCGGCGTGGCGCCCGAGCCGCCGCGAGAGCAGGCTGGCCCCGGTGACCCACAGCCCGCCGAGGAGCAGGTGGACGAGGGCCAAGGCGAGGATCAGGGCCGCCCGTACGCGGCGGGCCACGCTCATTCGCCGTGCCCCGCACGCCGCTCGACGAGCCGGCGGATGACCCGCGAGAGCCCGTCGTTGAGCAGCTCATGGTCGTCGAGCAGCTTGGCCTGCCCGTCGGCCACGGCCGCGGCGAGCGCCTCGGTGCTGCGCTCGAGGACCTTGAAGCCGGCCCGGTTGGCGAAGATCAGCCGACCATCGGCGGTGTGCCCGGCCAGCCGGACGCGCAGGCGCTCGCCCTGTGCCCCGCCGATCTCCATCCAGGTCCCTTCGGGCAGGGCGGCCACCCGGCGCACGTCCCCCTCGCGGTGGCTCGCCGCGGCGGTATCGTCGTTCCTGGCGCTGAATTGGGCCAGCCCCGGATCGCCGCGGGTCAGGCAGTTCAGGTACTCGGCCTCCAGGGCGCGGAGCACCTTGCTGACCTCGAAGGGGTCATGGAGGACCTCGCGCAGGCCGTCGGCCACCTCGTGGAGGAGCAGGGGGATCTCCAGGACCAGCCGTCGGCGCGAGGTGGCATCCGGCGGGGTGTCGACGCTCCAGACCAGGCGCTCCATCACCGCGCAGTGGCGGACCCAGTTCTCAGAGTCCGCGCCGTCGCTCAGGTGGATCAGCAGCAGCAGCCGTGCCCAGGCGTCCCGGATCAGCTGCTCGATGAGTGCCGGCGGCCGGCGCCCCTCCAGGCAGCGCTCGATCTCCTCGCTGACCCGCTGCCGGGCCGCCTCCACACGGTCGCGGCTGCGCACGGCGCGTGCTGCGAATCGGGTCTCGTCGGCGACGCTGGTCGCCGCCGACGGCCCGGCGGGGTCCGCCGCGCCGTCGCCGGTGAGCTGCGCCACCGCCTCGCGGTGTAGATCCGGCAGCATGCGGCCCACGGCGTCCCCGAGCGTTTCGAGCACCACCTCCTGTGCCGGGGCGGCGAGCGGCGGGCGTTGCTGGACACGCAGCAGCAGGTCGGCCACCTGCGCTGCGGCCAGCGGGTTGAGCGGCTCGCGCACGCGCACCGTGGGGAGGGCGGCGTCCAGGGCGCGGGTGGTCGGCTCGGTCGTCGCTGCGGTGCGGCTGCGCAGATCGGTCAGTATGCGCGCCGCCGCGCTGTGGTGCGCCGGGGTGGGTGGCGGGTCAACGGCCGCCGGGTCGATGAGCCCGGCGAAGCGGTACTCGAGACCGGCGCGCAGGACCTCTTCCATGTCGTGGCGGTGCAGTCGGACCATCTGCATGTCTTGGCGGTAGGCGTCACCCTGCTCGCCGCCGCCGGCCAGCTCGTGGAGCCGCTCCTGCGCCTCGTGCAGGCCCTGACGCAGCGATCCCACCAGACGGCCCTCGACGTGGCGGCGCAGCCGCTCGATCCGACCGGGGATCGCCCGACCCTGACCGCGTTCGGTGCGGGCGAGGTAGACGACATTGTCCGGGGGGGGCTCGGTCATATCGGCTTCGCTCATGGGTCGGGAGGATACCCGTGGCGGGGGGATGTGAGAAGGCGACTCAACGGGTTACCGCCCCCTTGCAGCTGCGCCAACTTGTCAGCCCCCGGACCATCGGGTATCTTCCACAACCGTTGTCTGCCGACGAGACCGTCAGGAGATCGGCCTCGCATGCTTGCTGCAGTACTTTCCGGATTCGTGCTCGCCGCCCTCGTGCCGTGGCTGCAGCCCGTCCTGGGCCGCCGCGCCGGCTGGGCCTTCGCCGCGCTGCCCGCGGTGCTCACCCTCTATTTTGCCACCTTCCTGCCGCAGATTGTCGGCGGCGAGACGGTGTGGATGGAGTACACCTGGGTGCCCGGGCTCGACGTCAACCTGTCCTTTTACGTGGACGGGCTGTCGCTGCTCTTCGCCCTGCTGATCTCGGGGATCGGCACCTTCGTCCTGCTCTACGCCAGCGATTACCTGGATGGCGACGAGCGTCAGCCGCGCTTCTACGTCCACATCCTCGCCTTCATGGCGTCGATGCTGGGCCTGGTGCTCTCCGATAACCTCATCACCCTGTTCATCTTCTGGGAGCTGACCAGCATTACCTCGTACATGCTGATCGGCTACGACAACGAGGATGCCAAGGCGCGGCGCTACGCCCTGCAGGGTCTGCTGGTGACCGTTGGCGGTGGTTTGGCGCTGCTCGCCGGTTTCATCATGCTGGGGATCGTCGGCGACACCTACACGATCTCCGAGCTCCTGAAGCAGGGCGATGTGATCCGCGAGCACGAGTGGTACGTGCCGCTGACCCTGCTGATCCTCCTCGGCGCCTTCACCAAGTCGGCCCAGGTGCCGTTCCACTTCTGGTTGCCGCGGGCCATGGCCGCGCCGACCCCGGTGTCGGCCTACCTGCACTCGGCCACCATGGTGAAGGCCGGCGTCTTCCTGCTGGCCAAGCTGCACCCGGCACTGGGTGACACCACGCTGTGGATGACGTTGCTGCCGCTGGTCGGCGCCATCACCATGTTCACCGGCGCCTACTTCGCCGTGCGCAGCACCGGGATCAAGGGGGTGCTGGCCAACTCCACGGTGATGGCCCTGGGTACGCTGACCATGCTCGCCGGTATCGGTACCGAAGGGGCGATGATCGCCTTCGGCGCCTTCCTGCTGGCGCACTCGCTCTACAAGGGCGCCCTGTTCCTGGTCGCCGGCGCCCTCGACCACGAGACCGGCACCAAGGACGTCCTCAAGATGGGCGGCCTGCGCCACGCCATGCCGAAGACGGCGGTGCTGGCCGCGGTCTCGGCCCTGTCACTGGCCGGCATCCCGCCGCTGTTCGGCTTCCTCGGCAAGGAGCTGATGCTTGAGTCGGTGCTGGAGGCGCCCTACCTCTCGGCGGTGCTGGCGCTGCTGGCCCTGGGCACCGCCGTGCTCGTGGTCATTGTCGCCGGCATCGTGGCCATCCGGCCGTTCTTCGGCGAGCGCACCGAGACCCCGAAGGAGCCCCACGAGGCGCCGCCGGGGATGCTCGCCGGGCCGGCGGTCCTCGGTGTCCTGAGCCTGCTCTTCGGGGTGTTCCCGTTCATTCCCGAGGGGCTGATCGGTGCCGTGGCCTCATCGCTGGCCGGTGAGCAGATCTCGGTGAGCCTCTCGCTCTGGCACGGGGTCAATCTGCCGCTGGTCATGTCGCTGTTCGCCATTGCCGCCGGCGCCTTCCTGTTCACCCGCTGGGATCAGGTGCGCGAGGCGATGGCCCGGTACGACTGGCTCTATGAGCGCGGCCCGGAGGCCGGTTACTTCCGCACCCTCGACGCCCTGGTCTGGAGTGCGGACTGGCAGACCCGCGTGCTGCAGAACGGTTACCTGCGCCACTACATCACCACCACGGTGCTGACTACCGTGCTGCTGGTCGGCTACACCCTGGCCACCCGCTACGACGGGGGCTTCGGCGCCGGCCTCGAGGTCTACTTCTACGAGTGGATCATCGCCGGTGTGCTGATCGCCTCGGTGCTCTTCGCCTGCGTGACCAACTCGCGGCTGGGGGCGGTGGCGTCGCTGGGCGTGATGGGCTTCACCGTGGCGCTGATCTTCATCCTGTTCAGCGCCCCGGATCTGGGCATCACGCAGATCCTGGTGGAGACCCTGACGGTGATCCTGCTGGTCCTGGTGCTCTTCCGGCTGCCCGGCTTCATGAACTTCTCCACGCCGCAGCAGCGGGTGCGCGACGGTGTGGTGGCCGCGGTGATGGGCGTGCTGGTGACCTCGCTGCTGCTGATCACCATCGATGTCCAGTTCGCCGAGCCGATCTCGGCCTACCACCTGGATGAGAGCGTGCCGCTGGCCCACGGCCGCAACGTGGTCAACGTGATCCTGGTGGACTATCGGGCGCTGGACACCCTGGGCGAGATCTTCGTCGTCGCCCTTGCCGCCATCGGCGTCTACGCCATGGTCAAGTACCGGGTGACCGGTGAGAGCAGTCCCGCTGAGAAGGAGGACAAGCAATGATCCAGCCCGGGTCCCTGATCCTCTCGACGATGGCGCGGGTGCTGCTGCCGCTGCAGCTGCTGTTCTCCATCTTCATGCTGCTGCGCGGTCACGACCTGCCCGGCGGCGGCTTCATCGCCGGGCTGGTGGCCTCCTCGGCGTTCATCCTCTACCTGTTCGCCTTCGGCGTGCCGGCCACGCAGCAGGTGCTGCGGGTGGATGCGCGGACCATCGCCGGGGTCGGCCTGGTCATCGGCACCCTGGCCGCCGTGCCGCCGATCTTCATCGGCGAGCCCTTCTTCAAGGCGCTGTGGTGGTATCCGGAGATCCCGTTGATCGGGGAGGTGAGCATCAACACGCCGCTGATCTTCGACGTCGGGGTCTACCTCACCGTGCTCGGCTCGGTGCTGGCCATCGTGGTGAGCCTGGCGGAGGCGGAGGAGTAAGGCTATGGAACCGTTAATGGCCGTCCTGGTGGGCATCATGTTCGCCGCCGCCATCTACATGATGCTGCGCCGTTCCATCGTCAAGCTGGTCATCGGCCTGATCCTGCTCTCCAACGCGGCGAACCTGCTGTTCTTCACCGCCGCGGGGATGACGCGGGGAGCGCCGCCGCTGATCCCCGAGGGCGCCGACGGGCCGGTGGGCGCGGTGGGTGATCCGCTGCCCATGGCCCTCATCCTGACCGCCATCGTGATCGCCTTCGGCGTGCTGGCCTTTGCGCTGGTGCTGATCAACAAGGCGTATCAGGTGGTGCAGGCCGACGACCTGGATCAGATGAAGGATACGGACACGTGAGTCTGCAAGTCGCCATCCCGGTTCTGCTGCCCCTGCTGCTGGGCGCCGTCTCGCTGGCGGTCCATCGCCACCTGACCGTGCAGCGCTGGCTGGGGGTGCTCGGCACCGGCGCGCTGCTGGCCAGCACCCTGTGGCTGCTGCACACGGTCTGGCACGAGGGCGTGGTGGTGATGCACATGGGCGACTGGAAGGCGCCCTTCGGCATCACCCTGGTCGCCGACCTGCTTGGCGCGATCATGGCGGTGCTTACCGGCATCATGGGCTTCGCCACCGCCGTCTACTCCACGGCCACTACGCCGCGCGGGCACGAGCACTACGGCCACTGGCCGCTGCTGCACCTGCTGCTCGCCGGTGTCGCCGGCGCCTTCCTGACCGGCGACGTCTTCAACCTCTACGTCTGGTTCGAGGTGATGCTGGTCGCCTCGTTCGCGCTGCTGATCCTCGGCGGCGAGCGGGCGCAGATGGAGGGGGCGATCAAGTACGTCACCCTCAACCTGCTCTCCTCGATGATCTTCCTCTCGGCGGTGGGCATCACCTACGGCCTGGTCGGCACCCTGAACATGGCCGACATGGCGGTGAAGCTCGCCGAGGTGGATCAGCCCGGGCTGGTGACCGTGCTGGCGGCCATGTACATGGTCTCCTTCGGCATCAAGGCCGGTGCCTTCCCGCTCTTCTTCTGGCTGCCGGCGAGTTACCACACGCCGCCGATCGCCATCTCGGCGCTGTTCGCTGGCCTGCTGACCAAGGTCGGTGTCTACGCCCTGTACCGGGTGTTCACGCTGATCTTCACCCAGGATGTGGGCTACACCCACGAGATCCTGCTCTGGGCCGCCGGCTTCACGATGATCACCGGCGTGCTGGGTGCCGCGTACCACTACGAGGTGCGCCGCATCCTCTCGTTCCACATCATCAGCCAGATCGGCTACATGATCATGGGCCTGGCGCTGTTCACGCCGTTGGCCCTGATCGGCGGTGTCTTCTACATCGCCCACCACATCATCGTGAAGACGAATCTCTTCCTGGTCGCCGGCGTCGCCTATCGGATGCTCGGCAGCTATGAGCTGCGCGACCTGGGCGGGCTCTACAAGCACCGGCCCTTCCTGGGGCTGCTCTTCGCCGTGCCGGCGCTCTCGCTGGCCGGCCTGCCGCCGCTCTCTGGCTTCATCGCCAAGCTGATCGTCATCTGGGCCGGCGTCGAGCAGGCCTCGTGGGGGATCGTCTTCGTCGCGCTGCTCACCGGTCTGCTGACCCTCTACTCGATGACCAAGATCTGGCAGGAGGCGTTCTGGCACGGCGTGCCGGAGCATGTCCAGGACACCTCGGTGCTCACCGGCGAGCGGCGGGATCCGGGCCTGTGGGCCATGTACCTGCCCATCGCCGGACTGGCGCTTCTGACCCTGTTCATCGGTCTTTACGCGCAGCCGCTCTATGAGCTGGCCGAGGCCTCCGCCAAGCAGCTGCTTGATCCGCAGGTCTACATCGACGCCGTGCTGGAGGAGGGTGCGCAGTGATCCCATTCGCCTGGAACGTTGTCCTGGCCATGGTCTGGGTGGTGCTGACCGCCAACTTCAGTGCGGTCAATGCCCTGTTCGGCTTCCTGCTCGGCTATGGCGCCATCGCCGTGATGCAGAACCAGCTGCCGGCGTTCGCCGGCTACGGTCAGCGGGTGCCGCGGTTCATCCGTTTCGTGTTCTTCTACATCTGGGAGCTGATCAAGGCCAACGCCCGGGTCGCCTACGATGTGGTCACACCGGAGTGGGGCATGCGGCCGGGGGTGATCGGTGTCCCGCTGGAGGCACGCACGGACGGCGAGATCACCGTGGTCGCCAACCTGATCAGCCTGACCCCGGGGACGCTGTCGCTGGACGTCTCCACCGACCGGCGGGTGCTCTACATCCACGCCATGTACATCGAGGATGAGGAGGCGCTGCTCGATGAGGTCAAGGAGCTGGAGCGCCGGGTGCTGGAGGTGATGCGCTGATGCTCGGGATTGCCGCAACCCTCGTCTTTGCCATGCTCTCGGCGTCGCTGGTGCTGGCCTTCGTGCGCCTGGCCAAGGGACCGATGCTGCCCAACCGGGTGGTGGCGCTGGAGCTGATCGCCTCGATCCTTGTGGGGTTCATCGGCGTCTACGCCATCCACACCGGGGTTGACGACTTCATCGACGTGGCCATCGTCCTGGCCCTGCTCGCCTTCATGGCCGCGGTGGGGTTCGCCCGCTATCTGGAGAAAGGGGGGCCGCGGGATGACTGAGTTCCTGCAGGAGCTGATCGCCTCCGCCCTGCTGCTGCTCGGCGGCGGGCTGATGCTCATCGCAGCGGTCGGGCTCTACCGGCTGCCGGACCTGCTGACCCGGATGCACGCCACCACCAAGGCCGGTGCCTTGGGGGCGGCGCTGATCATCGCCGGGGTGGCGGTGCACTTCGCCGATGCCTCGGTGACGGCACGGGCGGTGGCTATCATCGTCTTCATCGTGCTCACGGCGCCGGTGGCCGCCCACGTCATCGGTCGGGCCGGCTACTTCGTCGGTGTGCCGCTGTGGGACGGGACGATCAAGGATGAACTGCGCCACCACTACGACCCCGAGACCCACGTCCTGCGCAGTGGGCTCGAGGATCGGGACGAGCACTAGTCCTCGTCGCGCCGCCGTGAGGCGAGCCGTTCCAGGGCCTCGCGCAGCGCCGGGTCGCTGCTGGTGGCGGCGGCCCGGCGCAGGGTGTTGGCGGCCTGCTCGCTGAGCGGCCCGGGTCCCTGGAGCTTGCGCGGGGCCGACGAGGCCGGGGCGACGCGCACGGTCACCCGCCGCGGCCGCTGCCCGGAGATCGCCTCGGCGGCGTCCTGGAGCTGGCGCGACAGGTAACGAAGCCGCGTTCCCCAGCCGCTGCCGTCGGCGATCAAGACCATCTCCTCCTCATCCAGTCGGGCTAGGCGCCAGTGGCCCTGCGTCTCCGGCGGCAGGTTCCGCTGCAGCCGCCGCCCGAGCCGCTCCAGCCCACGGGCGTGGTCGATGACGGCGCGCAACGGCCCGGGGCGCTGTGCCAGGCGCGGCGCGATCCGGTGCAGTTTGCCCTCACGGCGCGGAGGGCGGGCCGGGTTGAAGCGTTTCGGGTCGCTCATGTCGTCGGAGTCTCCGGTTCCCGCCGCCCGGATGCAAGGGGGACCGCGCCCCGGTGGGCTGAATCGGCGGCCGACGCCTTACCCTCCCGCACCGATTATCTGTATCCTGTTGGACTTGACTTCGCCGGAAATCTGTATCGAGTGCCCATGTTTTCAGCCATCGCCAAACGCGTCTTCGGAACCCGTAACGATCGTGCGCTGAAGCGTCTGCGCAAGCGGATCGAGGCCATCAACGCGCACGAGCCGGAGCTGCAGAAGCTATCCGACGAGCAGCTTCAGGCAAGGACCGAGGCGTTCAAGGCGCGGCTCGCGCAGGGCGAGACCCTGGACGATCTCCTCGAGGAGGCGTTTGCCGTCGTGCGCGAGGCCTCGCGCCGGGTGCTGGGCCTGCGCCACTTCGATGTTCAGCTGCTCGGCGGCATGGTCCTGCACGACGGCAACATCTCGGAGATGAAAACGGGCGAGGGCAAGACCCTCGTCGCCACGTTGCCGGTCTACCTCAACGCCCTGACCGGTCGCGGCGTCCACGTGGTGACTGTCAACGACTACCTGGCCCGCCGTGACGCCGAGTGGATGGGCCGGCTCTACCGGTTCCTCGGCATGGAGGTGGGCGTGGTGGTGCCGCGCCAGCCCCGCGAGGAGAAGATCGCCGCCTACCAGGCCGATATCACGTACGGCACCAACAACGAGTTCGGCTTCGACTACCTGCGCGACAACATGGCCTTCCGCAAGGAGGACAAGGTCCAGCGGGATCTCTACTACGCGCTGGTCGACGAGGTCGATTCCATCCTCATCGACGAGGCCCGCACGCCGCTGATCATCTCCGGCCCGGCGGAGCAGGCCGGCGAGCTCTACGAGGCGATGTCCCGGCTGGTGCCGCGCCTGGAGGCGCAGAAGCCCGAGGAGCGCCCCGAGGAGACCCCCGAGCTGGGACCGGGTGACTACTACGTAGATGAGAAGGCCCGCCAGGTGTATCTCACCGAAGGGGGCCATGACCGGGCCGAGGAGCTGCTGCGCGAGGAGGGGCTCATCGGCGAGAACGACTCGCTCTACGATGCGCGCAACATCAACGTGGTCCACCATCTCAATGCGGCGCTGCGGGCCCATACCCTCTACGAGCGCGACGTCCACTACCTGATCCGGGACAACCAGGTGGTCATCGTCGACGAGTTCACCGGGCGCGCCATGCCCGGCCGGCGCTGGTCCGAGGGTCTGCACCAGGCAGTGGAGGCCAAGGAGGGGCTGCCCGTCCAGGCCGAGAACCAGACCCTGGCGTCGATCACTTTCCAGAATTACTTCCGGCTCTACGACAAGCTGGCTGGTATGACCGGCACGGCGGATACCGAGGCCTTCGAGTTCCAGCATATTTACAGCCTGGAGGTGCTCTCCATCCCCACCCACCGGCCGATGGTCCGCGCCGATCATCACGACCTGGTCTACCGCACCGCCGATGAGAAGTACGAGGCGATCATTGCGGACATCAAGGACTGCGTGCAGCGCGACCAGCCCGTGCTCGTGGGCACCACCTCCATCGAGGCCTCGGAGCGCCTGTCCAAGGCGCTCAAGGAGGCCGGCGTGGAGCACAACGTGCTCAACGCCAAGCACAACGAGGGCGAGGCGCAGATCATCGCCGACGCCGGCCGGCCGGGTGCGGTGACGATCGCCACCAACATGGCCGGCCGCGGCACGGACATCGTCCTCGGCGGCAACCTGGACCAAGAGCTGGCCGAGCTCGGCGATGACCCCGACCCGGCCGAGGTGGAGCGGCGCAAGGCCGAGTGGCAGGACCGCCACGACCGGGTGGTGAATGCCGGTGGTCTGCACGTGATCGGTACCGAGCGCCACGAATCCCGCCGCATCGACAACCAGCTGCGTGGGCGCTCCGGGCGTCAGGGCGATCCGGGGTCGTCGCGCTTCTACCTGTCGCTGGAGGATTCGCTGCTGCGCATCTTCGCCTCGGAGCGCATGTCCGGCATGCTCCAGAAGCTTGGCATGGAGCACGGCGAGGCTATCGAGTCGGGCATGGTCTCGCGGGTGATCGAGAACGCCCAGCGCAAGGTCGAGGCGCACAACTTCGACATGCGCAAGCACCTGCTGGAGTTCGACGACGTCGCCAACGACCAGCGCAAGGTGGTCTACGAGCAGCGCAACGAGCTGCTCGAGGCCGATGACGTCTCCGAGACGGTGGACGCCATCCGCCAGGACGTGGTCGACAAGATGATCTCCGAGTACATCCCGCCGGGGTCCATCGACGAGCAATGGGACGTCGCCGGGCTGGAGCGTACCCTCAAGGAGGAGTTCGGCCAGGAACTGCCCGTCCAGCGCTGGCTCGACGAGGACGACAGCCTCCACGAGGAGACCCTGCGCGAGCGCATCCAGTCCGAGATCGAGAAGGCCTACCGGGCCAAGGAGGCCGAGGCGGGTGCCAGCGTCGTGCGCCACTTCGAGAAGGCGGTGATGCTCCAGGTTCTGGACAAGCACTGGAAGGAGCACCTGGCCGCCATGGACTACCTGCGCCAGGGGGTGGGGCTGCGCGGCTATGCCCAGCGCAACCCGAAGCAGGAGTTCAAGAAGGACGCCTTCGCCATGTTCCAGGAGATGCTCGAGGGCCTGAAACGCGACGCCGTCGGCGTGCTGCTGCGCGTCCAGGTCCGCGCCGAGGAGGACGTGGAGGCCGTCGAGGAGCAGCGCCGGCAGGAGGCGGAGCGTATGCAGATGCGCCATGCCGCGCCGGCCTCCGCCGCCGCAGGCGCCGTGACTGCCGCCGGGGGGAGCGCCTCGGCGGCCGAGGGCGAGGGCGCGCGCGGCGGCGATAGCCGGCAGCAGGCCGCCGGGGGGCGGGGGCAGGAGACCGTGGCCCGCGAGGGCCCCAAGGTCGGGCGCAACGAGTCCTGCCCCTGTGGCTCCGGCAAGAAGTACAAGCACTGCTGCGGGAAGCTCTGAGATGTCGGGCGCAGATGCGGTGATCCATCCAGTGCCCGGGTTCCGCCTTGGTACGGTCTCGGCCGGTATCCGCAAGCCCGGGCGGCCGGATCTGGTGGTCATGGCCTTGCCCGGGACGGGGCATGCCGCGGCGGTGTTCACCCGCAACCGCTTCCGGGCTGCTCCGGTGCGCATCGCCGAGCGCCATCTGGCCGCCACCGCGCCGCGTTATCTGCTGATCAACACCGGCTACGCCAACGCCGGGACCGGCGAGCGTGGCGAGGCCGACGCCCTGGCCTGTTGCCGTGGCGTGGCCGAGCAGGCCGGATGCGCCGTCGAGGCCGTGGTCCCCTTTTCCACCGGCGTGATCGGTGAGCCGCTGCCCGTCGAGCGCATCACTGCCGGCATCCCCGGGGCGTTCGAGGCGCTGGAGGAAAACGGTTGGCAGGCGGCGGCGGTCGGTATCCAGACCACGGACACCCGGGAGAAGATCGCCAGCTACCAGGTGACGCTGGCCGGCGGTACCTGCACGGTGACCGGGATCGCCAAGGGGGCGGGGATGATCCGCCCGGATATGGCCACCATGCTCGCCTTCCTGGCCACCGATGCCGAGGTCTCCGATGCGGCCCTGGCCGACTGCCTGCGCCGCGCCACCGAGCGGTCGTTCAACCGCGTCACGGTGGACGGCGATACCTCCACCAACGACGCCTGCCTGCTCGCCGCCACCGGTCAGGGGCCGCAGGTGCCCGATGAGGGCGGCGATTTCGAGCGCTTCCAGGCCGCCGTCGAGGCGGTCTGCATCGATCTGGCCCGGGCCATCGCCGCCGACGGCGAGGGGGCAACGCGGCTGGTGGATGTCGCGGTCGAGGGGGCGCAAGATACCGCCGAGGCCGAGCGGGTGGCCTTTACGGTGGCGGAGTCGCCGCTGGTCAAGACCGCCCTCGCCGCGGCCGACCCCAACTGGGGCCGGATCCTCGCGGCCGTCGGCCGGGCAGGCATCGACGACCTCGACGTCGATGCCGTGGTCCTGTCCATCGGCGACCAGGTGGTTGCCCAGCGCGGTGCGGTTGCCCCCGACTACGACGAGGCGGCCGCCGCCGCGTATCTGGCCGGCTCTGAGGTGCGCCTAGGGGTGGACCTCGGCCGCGGTGGGGCGGCCGCCACCGTGTGGACCTGCGACCTCACCGCGGAATACGTCCGCATCAACGCCGAGTACCGGACCTGAGCGAGACCCGGGTGGCAGGCGGCGTCGTCCCCGAACCGATCCACGTGGCCGCTGGGGTGCTTCGCGGCGGTGATGGCCGCGTGCTCGTCCAGTGTCGGCCGAAGCACCTGGATCACGGCGGTCTGTGGGAGTTCCCCGGGGGCAAGATCGAGCCGGGCGAGTCGGTGGCCGCGGCCCTGGTCCGCGAACTGGCCGAGGAGCTGGGCATCCGGATCCAACCGGGGGCCCTGCGCATCCGTGTCCCGTGGACGTACGGCCATCGACGGGTGGTGCTTCACGTCCTCGATGTTGCCGAGTGGTCCGGGCAGCCCCACGGCCGCGAGGGTCAGAGCCTGGACTGGCTCACCGCCGAGGAGATGGGCGGTCGGGCGTGGCCGGCTGCCAACTGGCCGATCATCCGCTCGCTGCAGCTCCCCGATCGCTACCTGATCACGCCCGCAGAGCCAACCGATGAGGCTGCCTGGCTGGACCGCGTGGACGCGGCCCTGGCGTTGGGCGTACGCCTGGTCCAGCTGCGTCGCCCGGATCTGGATCCGGCGGCCTGGGTGCGCCTGGGGCGCGCCCTGCGTGCGCGTTGTGACGCCCACGGGGCGAGGCTGCTGGCCAACGCGCCGGCGGAGCAGGCCCGGGCGGTGGGGGCCGACGGCGTGCACTGGAGCAGCCGCGCGCTGGCAGCTGGGCCAGAGCGCCCGCACTGGGCGCGCTGGGTCGGTGCCTCCTGCCACGATGCCGGCGAGCTGGAGCGCGCCGCCGCCTGCGGCGCCGATTTTGCCGTGCTTTCGCCCGTGCAGTGGACGGCCAGCCACCCCGAGCAGACCGGTATGGGATGGGCGTGTTTTGCCGAGTGGGTGGCCGGGGCGCGCCTGCCGGTCTACGCCCTCGGCGGCGTGGGGCCGGCCGATATCGCGCGGGCGCGTAGCTGCGGTGGGCAGGGTGTGGCGGCCATCCGTGGCCTGCTGGCGGATCACGCCGGGGCCGGCGTGTAAGGTGGGCGCCGGTCTAGAGCGTACAGCGCGCCATTCGGAAGGAGACGTCGGCACCCACCGGTTCCGGTCGGCTGCGGGTATCCGGCTGGCGCAGGAAGCGGATGGTGACCAGGTGGCGGTTGCCGCTGATCTCGGGGATGACGCCGTTCTCGATCGGAGCCTGGAGGCGCAGCATCTGGGTGACCCGGCTGTCGTAGGGGGTGCGCTGCTGCCAGGAGCCGCCCTCGGCCACCTCGTCGGCGAATGCGCCGGCATCGCGCTGGACACGTAGGGCAAAGGTGACCGCTGCGCGCAGGTCCGCGAAGCTGTCGTACCAGCGCTGCATGTCGGCCCGCCGCTCGTCGTAGGGGCGGCTCAGCCAGCGGTGGTAGCTGGGCAGGTCGAAGTTGCAGGTGCCGGCGCCGACGCCAAAGCGCTGGGTGATCAGCCCCAGCAGCTCGTCCTCGCGCAGCTCTTGGCCCAGGGCTGCGTCGGGCTCGCCGACGCGGCGCAGCAGTTGCCGGCAGCGGTCGGTCTCCTCCTGGACCCGGGAAGCGGACCAGACGCCACGGGCGCCCATGTAGGCGGTCTCGGTGGAGAGTCGGTCGAGTTCCTTGATGACCTCCGAGCGCACTTCGCCACGCTCGAGGACGTTGAGGGTGTGGATGAACGCCTCCACCGCCATGCGGCTGTCGATGATCTGCTCGCGCTCCATGGCGGCACTGGCGGTCTCCATGAGGAATTCCAGCCGCAGCAGCGTGCGCAGGCGTTCATTCAGCGGGTGCTCGTAGACGACCCAGTCCTGGTTCTTGTCACTCATCGCGGTGCGTCTCACTCCTGATCGGGGGGTGCGCGGCGGGCCCGGGCCAGCAGCTGGCGGTGCACCTCGGCCACCTGTCCGGCCAGTGAGCCGCGCGCACGGCTGTTGTCGATGACGTAATCGGCCACGGCCAGGCGCTGGCTGCGGCTCGCCTGGCTGGCCAGTCGTTGCTCGGCCGTTTCCTGCCCGAGGCCATCGCGGGCCATGAGGCGCTCGCGCTGTTGGGCCTCTGGCAGGTCGACCACCACCACCGCGTCCATGTCGCGGTCCATGCCAGTCTCAACCAATAAAGGTACCACTGCGACGGCATAAGGGGCACGCAGGCACGCCAGTCTGGCCCGCAACCGCTGCCGGATGCGGGGGTGGAGGATGGCCTCGAGGGTGCGTCGGGCCTCGTCGTCGGCGAAGATGCGCCGACCCAGGGCGGCGCGATCGAGCTGGCCGGCCTCCGTGAGCACAGCCGCGCCGAAGGTCGCGACGACGGCGGCGAGGCCCTCGGTGCCGGGCGCCACCACCTCGCGGGCCAGCAGGTCGGTGTCGATCACCGGCACGCCGCGGGCGGCGAAGAGTCCCGCCACCGTGCTCTTGCCGCTGGCGATGCCGCCGGTCAGTCCGATGCACCGGGTCTTCGCGCGCGTTGTCATACCAGCTGCCAGGCCACGCCGGCGGGTGACAGCACCAGCAGCAGCCAGCCGGCCACGGCCAGCGCCGGGCCGAAGGGCAGGGGGTGGCCGAGGGGGCGGCTGCGCACGGCGAGCAGCACCGCCACTGCCAGCCCGGTCAGGGCGGCGAAGAGCACCAGGGCCGGTAGGGCCTGCCAGCCCAGCCAGGCCCCGAGGGCGGCGGTCAGCTTGAAGTCGCCGTAGCCCATGCCCTCGCGCCCGGTGACCAGGCGGTGACCGTGGAAGATGGCCCACAGCGCCAGGTAGCCCGCCACGGCACCGAGGATGGCATCGGTGGGTGTCGGTGAGCCGGGGTCGACGATGCTCCAGATCAGGCCGAGCCAGAGCACCGGCAGGGTCAGCGCGTCCGGGAGGAGGTAGTGTTCATAGTCGATGGCCGCCGCAGCGATCAGGACCCAGGTCAGTAGCAGCGGGCCGATGATCAGCGGGGAGAGCCCGTGGCTGGCCACGACCGTCGCCGTGGCAATGCCGGTGAGCGCCTCGATGATCGGGTAGCGCGCCGGGATGCGAGCCCGGCAGCCGCGGCAGCACCCGCGCTGGAGCAGGTAGCTCAGCAGCGGGATGTTCTCCCACGCCCGCAGGCGGCGCTGGCATTGGGGGCAGTGCGACGGCGGCCAGCCCAGGTGGTAGGTCGTCTCTGCGGCGCCCTCCGACTCGGTACCGAGGATGTCCCGGGCCTCGTGGCTCCAGCGCCGCTCGAGCATAGCCGGCAGGCGGTGGACAACCACATTGAGGAAGCTGCCCACCAGCAGGCCGAGCAGGCCGGCACCGCCCCAGATGATCCATTCGGGTAACTGATTCCACGTCTCCATGGCTCTCCGCGCCTGTGCCGGGTAACGGGCGCCCATTGTAGGGGGGGCGGATCACAGTGTCGTGCCCATGCGAAAGATCGGCAGGTAGAGTGCGCCGACCACCCCGGCGGTGATGACACCGAGCAGGACGATCAGGGCCGGCTCGAGCAGGGCGCCGGCGCGCTGAAGGCGCTCCTCCAGCCGCTGCTGATGCAGTGTCGCGGCGTCCTGGAGCATCTCCTCGAGGCGTCCGCTGTTCTCGCCGATGGCCACCAGCTGGCTGATCTCCCGCGCCTCGGGAAGGTGCTCGCGCAGGGCCGCGGCCAGTGGCTCGCCCGCCTCGATGCGTTTGTGCAGTCGGCTCAGGCGCGGCCCCAGGCCGGCGCCCCCGGCCGCATCGGCCGCGCGCGGCAGGGCTTCGAGCAGGGGTACACCGGCACCGTACAGGCGCGCCAGGGTGGCTGCCCAGCGGGCCAGTGCCGCCTCGAGCAGGAGGCCGCCGAGCCAGGGCAGGCGGGCAACGAGTGCGGCGAGTCGCTGCCGTCGGACCGGATGACGGCGCACCGCCATTGTGAGGGCCATGCCTGCTGCCAGGCCGCCGAGCACCACCACTGGTGCCGCCACGGCGAAAAGCTCGGAAGCGGTCAGCACGGCCCGTGTTGGGGCCGGCAGGGGCTCGCCCCCCTGTTGGAACAAGCCCTCGAAGCGGGGGACCACCGCCGTCAGCAGCAGGCTGATCAAGGCCAGGGCGGCTGTCGCCACCACCGCCGGGTAGCTTAGGGCGCGGCGCAGAAGTGCGACGATGGCCGCCTCGCGCTCGATCTCGGTGGCGACGCTGCCGAGGGCTGCGGGTAGGTCGCCGGTCCACGTGCCGGCGGCGAGCAGGGCGCCATGGACCGGGCGCAGCCCCGGAAACTGACTGCGGAAGGCGGTAGCCGGATCGGTGCCACGCTCGACCGCGTGGCGCACCCCGCGCAACCCCTGGCGCAGCGCCGGTGTGGGGGCCTGGGCCGCCGCCACGCGCAGGGCCTCGCTCAACGGCGCCCCGGCCTCCAGCACCGAGGCCAGCCGGCGGAGGGCGGCGGCGCGCTCGACGCTGCGCGTGCGGCGCCGCCGGGGTCGGGCCGGTTGGCGCCGCACGTCGGTCACCGCCACCCCCCACTCGGCCAGGGCGTGACGCAGGGCGGCCGGTGAATCGGCGTGGCAGCTTCCGCCCAGGCGACGCCCGCCGCGGTCGAGGCCACGCCAGCTCAGGCGGGCCAAGAGTCGGCCTCGTGGGTGACCCGACGCAGCTCGGTGGCGCTGGTCTCGCCGGCCTCCACCAGCGGCCAACCGGCGTCGTGCAGGTCCGGGATGCCGTCCGCCCGGGCGCGTGTCTCGATCTCGCGGGCCGAGGCCCCGGCGAGTACGGCATCGGCCACCGTCCGCGTGAGTGGCATGACCTGGAAGACACCGCGTCGCCCGCAGTAGCCGTCCTGACACTGTGGACAGCCGCGGCGGGCGTAGTCGCCGGGCGGTTCCGCCGCTGCCGGTTGCGCCGGCGAACTCGTGGCGTCGCGGCAGGTCGGGCAGAGGCGGCGCACCAGACGCTGTGCCACCACCAGGGAGAGGCTGGAGGCCAGATCGTGGCCAGGCAGGCCCATCTGTGCCAGGCGCTCTACCGCCCCGGGGGCGCTGCGCGTGTGCAGGGTGGAGAGGACCAGGTGACCGGTCTGCGCCGCCTTGACGGCGATGGCTGCGGTCTCGGCGTCGCGGATCTCGCCGACCATGATCACGTCCGGGTCCTGGCGCAGGAAGGCGCGCAAGGCCCGGGCGAAGTCGATGCCGGCGCGGCGGTTGACGGCCACGTGGGTCACCCCGGGGGTGTCCAGTTCCACGGGATCCTCGACGGCGCAGATGTTGCGCTCGGGGGTGTTCAGCCGGCGCAGCGCAGCGTGCAGCGTCGCCGTCTTGCCGGAGCCGGTGGGTCCGGTGACCAGGATCAGGCCGTCGGGGCGGTCAAGGGCTGCCTCCAGGGCCTGCCGGGCGGGATCGGGCAGGCCCAGGGCCTCGAGGGTGGTCGGGGCGTCCTGCTCGATCAGGCGCAAGACTAGCTTTTCGCCGTGGACCCCGGGGCAGCTGGCGACGCGGAACTGCACGCGGTGGCCGTCACCGTCGCGGGCTTCCAGGCGACCGTCCTGCGGCAGGCGCTGCTCGGCGACGTCCATCCCAGCGAGCAGTTTGATGCGCGCGGCGATGCGCCCGTGCAGGGCGGCCGGCGGGGCCTCGGCTTCGCGCAGCAGGCCGTCGATACGCAGGCGCACGCGGATCCGGTCGGCTTCCGGCTGAAGGTGGATGTCCGAGGCCCGACGCCGCACGGCGTCGGCCAGGAGACGGTCCACGAGGCGGACCGTGGCACGATCGTCATCCATGATGCGTTCTCCTTCGGCTTCGTCCCTGAAGCGAAGCTCCAGCGTAGACCGGTCGGCCCCGACGGGGGAAGGGGGCTACCAGTGGAAGCGCTGGTACCGCGGTTTGATCGGCAGCTTGCCGCGCCAGTACTGGATCAGCAGGAAGCCGACCACCATGCCGCCGAGGTGGGCGAAGTGGGCGATGCCGGCCACCGTGCCGGTGATGCCGGCGAACAACTCGAACGCGCCGTAGCCGATGACGAAGTACTTCGCCTTGATCGGGATTGGCGGGATGAGCAGCATCAGCCGGTAGTTGGGGAACATCATGCCGAAGGCCAGGAGGATGCCGAACACCCCGCCCGAGGCGCCGACGGTCGGGTAGATCTGGCCATCCGCCGCTGCCTGGGTGGCGACGAACAGCTGGACCAGACCGGCGCCGATGACGCAGATGAAGAAGTAGAGCGCGAAGGTCCGTGAGCCCCACGCGTACTCCAGGTGGACGCCGAGGATCCACATGGCGAAGAGGTTCACGAACAGGTGCAGCAGCCCGCCGTGCAGGAAGCCGTAGGTGAGCAGCTGCCAGATTTGGAAATCGGGTAGCGGCCCCATGGTCGGGGGTAGGTCCAGCCCCCCGGTCAGCGGCCAGAGTCCGAAGACGGTGATCAGCAGTTGCGGCCCGATCACGATCTGCAGCAGGAAGATGAGGATGTTCGCCGTCAGCAGGAAGCCGATGACCGGCGGAAAGTTCGACAGGGTGGGCGGGCCAGCGTTGTCCATCTCGGGGCTCGGGTCTCCAGTCGGTCTCCAGGGGTCAGTATCGCCGGTGCCCGGCTGCTTGCCTACGGCAGCGGCAGATCTTCCGGCGGGCTATCGGTGCCGAAGTGCAGGGTGATCTCCACCCGGCGGTTTTCGGCGCGCCCCTCGGCGGTCTCGTTGTCGGCGATCGGGCGGATGTCGCCGTAGCCGATGGCGCGCATCCGTCGCGGGTCCAGGCCCTGTTGCTCGAGGTAGCGCAGAACGGCACTGGCCCGCGCCGAGGAGAGCTCCCAGTTCGACGGGAACTGCTCGGTGGCGATGGGGATGTTGTCGGTATGCCCCTCCACCGACAGGCGCACCCCGGTGGCCTCGAGGATCGGGACCAGCTCGTCGATGGCGTCCTGGCCTTCAGCCTGGAGTTCGGCCCGTCCGGTCTCGAAGAGTACGGCGTCGTCGAGCCGGAAGGTGAGGGTCTCCTCCTCGCCCACGGCCTGGATGCCGGCCTCCTCGAGTTCCGCGGGGACTTCAACGGGGTCGGGCTCATCCAGCGGGGCCGGCAGCCCCTCGAGCACGCTGGGGTCACCCTCGAGGATATGCTCGCGCCCCTCCAGGACGCCGTCGCCGAGGCCCTCGCGGTCATCGTCCTCCTCCGGCTCGAGCAGTGCGAGGAGGATGACGAAAACGATCAGCAGGAGGGTGATGACGTCGAGGTAGACCAGCAGCCAGCTGTTGTCCTCCTCCTTGTCGCCCTCCGGCTGGACCTGCCGGTTGAACTGTCGGGTGCGGCGGTTGCTGGGGGTCTGCTCGGCCACGATTTGCCCCCGGGGTCAGCGCTCGGCGCCGGCGGGGCGGTCGCCGCCGCGCGCCTCCGGCCTGCCACCGCCCTGGCCGCCAGTCGGGGAGTTGGCGGCGGCCGCGGCGCGCTGGCTGGTCTCCTCGAGCTGCTGGATCAGGTCCGGGTCCCGGATCTCGTCCTTGTACTGGGCGATGAACGAGTGCAGCGTCTCGCGCATGAGGGTCGGGTTGCGCTTCTGGCACATCAGCGAGATGCCCTGGAGGATCATGTTCAGGGTCACCAGCCGCTGCTCGGTGCGCCGCTCGAGCTTCACCGCGATGGGCTTGAGGACGAGGTTGGCGAGGAGGATGCCATAGAACGTGGTCAGCAGTGCCACGCCCATCTGCTGGCCGATCTGGGCGATGTCGCCGTCGTCGAGGATGAACATCATGTTGATCAGCCCCACCAGGGTGCCGATCATGCCGAACGCCGGCGCAAAGGAGGCCATGACCCGGAAGATCTGCGCCTCGGCGTGTTCCTTGGCGCGCAGCCGCTGGATGCGCCACTGCAGCAGGTCGAGGATGTCCTCCTCCGGTGTCAGGTCGATGAGCAGCTGCACCCCGGTGCGCAGGAAGGGGTTGGCCACGTTCTCCAGCGCGTCCTCCACCGCCCGCACGTCACCCTTGAACCAGAGCTGCGAGATGCGGATCAGCTCCTCCATGTCGTCGCGGGTGTAGACGCGCTCGTTGCGGATGACGATCCACACCAGGCGGAAGACCCGCAGGACCTCGTCCATGGGGTAGGCGAGGAAGGTGGCGGCCAGGGTGCCGCCGATGACGATCGCCAAGCCGGGGAAGTTGAGGAAGACCAGCGCCTCTTCCGCGGCGATGAACAGCACGGAGCCGACCAGGATCAACCCGCCGATGATGCCGACCAGGGTAGACGGGTTCATGGGGGTGCGGCCCTCTGCTGCCTAGCCGGTGCTGCTGGTGGCGTCCCGCAGGGCGCCAAGCAGATCCTCGCGGGCGATCACGCCGACCACGCGACCTTCGTCATCGACCACCGGGAACCCCTTGGTGCGCATGTCCACCATGCGCTGCAGGACGCGGGTCAGGGGCAGGTCCGGTGGCACCGTGATGGGCTCGCGGGTCATGACCTCGTGGACCGGACGCTCCATGATGGCGTCGTAGCGCGGCACCATGGCGTCCGGGGTGAAGGTGAACGCCTTGAGCAGGTCGAGCTTGGTGGCCAGCCCGAGCAGCCGCTGCTGCTCGTCCACCACGGGCACGCCGTTGAAGTCGTGGGCGTCGAACAGGCGCTGGAGCTCGCGCAGCGGGGTCTCGTGGCCCACCGTCTTCGGCGCCGTGGTCATGTAATCGCTTACGCGGTAGCTGAGGAAGTCGTACATGGTCTCCCGTTCGCCTTGTCTGCCCCGGCGGTCGCGCCCCTCGCCTCCGACTATGACACGCCCGCGCGGGGCGAGACCAGACGCCTCAGCGCGAACTCCGCGCCCCGCTGCTGCGCCGGCGCGAAGACGGTCCACGTCCGCTCTGCCCCCCGGAACGGCGCGGGCCTCCGCCGTTGCGCGGCTTGCGCGGCATCTTCGGCGGCGCCAGCTCGGCGAAATACTCCTGCGGCGGCGGCGCCGAAGGGATCTTCTCGGTCAGGTACGCCTCGATGTCCGGCAGCGAGAAGACGTATTCATCGCAGGCCAGGGAGATGGCATCGCCGCTCTCGCCGGCACGCGCCGTGCGCCCGATGCGGTGGACGTAGTCCTCCGGATCGTTGGGCAGGTCGAAGTTGATGACGTGGCTGACGGCGTCGATGTGCAGCCCGCGAGCAGCCACGTCGGTGCCGACCAGCACCGGCAGATCGCCGCTGCGGAAGCGTTCAAGCAGCTGTTCGCGCTTGTTCTGCGGGATGTCGCCGGAGATGACCGCCGCCTCGATGCCGTTGCCCTTGAGGTAGCCCACCAGGCGCTCGGCGGCGCGCTTGGTGTTGGCGAAGATCAGGGTACGCCGTGGGTCGATGTGCTGCAGCAGCCCGACCACGAAGGAGGTCTTGTCCTCCTTGGCCACGTGGTAGAGCGTCTGGCGGACGTGATCGGCGGTGCGCTGCTCGCTCTCTACCGCCACCCGGGGTGGGTCGCCCATATGCTCCCAGGCCAGCTCCATGACCCGGTAGGAGAGGGTGGCGGAGAACAGCAGGTTGAGCCGCTGCTCGGCCCGGGGCATGCGCCGGAGCAGGAAGCGGATGTCCGAGATGAAGCCGAGGTCGAACATGCGATCGGCCTCGTCAAGGACCACCACCTCGATGTTGCGCAGGCTGAAGACCTTCTGCTTGTAGAAGTCGATGATCCGCCCGGGTGTGCCGATGATGACATCGACCCCGTCCTGGAGCTGCTGGCGCTGCGAATCGTAGCCGGTGCCACCGTAGACGGCGGCGAACTTCAGGCCGGTGTAGGCACCGATCTGCTCGGCGTCGTGGTAGATCTGCAGGGCCAGCTCGCGGGTCGGGGCGAGCATGATCGCCCAGGGGCCGACGGCGTCCTCGTCCACCGGATGGCTCATCAGATGGTGGAGGGTGGCGATGACAAAGGCGGCGGTCTTGCCGGTTCCGGTCTGCGCCTCGCCGGCGATGTTGCCGCCGGCCAGCGTCCGGGGCAGGGTCTCCGCCTGGATCGGGGTGCAGTGGGTCAGGCCCGCGTCATCGAGTCCGTCGAGCACCGCGTCGTGGATGGGTAGGTCGGTAAAACGCTGATCGGTCAGGTGAGTTTCGCTCATGCCGTTCAGGGTACCGGACTCCGCCGCCGCCCGCTAGCCGCCGGGCGGCTCTCCCTGTACGGTGTCCGGCGTAAGGTGGCCGATTGGCGGGAGGTCCCGTGGTCTGGGCAACGAGCAGGGCGCCGCGGCGCGAGGTGTTCGGCTGGGCGATGTTCGATTTCGCCAATCAGGCCTACACCCTGCTGATCATCACCGTCATCTACGGCGACCTGTTCACACGGGTGATCGTCGGCGACGGCGGCGACGACTACCGGCTGGGCAACCTACTGTGGAGCACGGCGCTGGCGCTGAGCTATCTGGGCGTGGTGGCCACCGCGCCGATCTTCGGCGCGGTCATGGATTACGCGGCGGCCAAGCGCCGCTTCCTTTTCCTCAGCTATATCACCACCGTCGCCGCCACCGCGGCGCTCTACTGGGTGGAGCCGGGATACGTCGTCCTCGGTTTCGTGCTGATCGTGATCTCCAGTTACGCCTACTCCATGGGCGAGGCGTTCATCGCCGGTTTCCTGCCGGATATCGCCGGGCCGCGGGAGATGGGCCGGGTCTCGGGGCTGGGCTGGTCGCTGGGCTACATCGGCGGGCTGTTCGCCACCGCGTTCACGGTGCTGGTCCTCGGCGAGGTCAGTGAGGAGAACTTCGACCGCATCCGCTGGGTGGGGCCCTTCGCCGCCGCGTTCTTCCTGATCTGTGCCATCCCCACCTTCCTGTGGCTGCGCGAGCGCGGCCAGGCGCGCCGGCTGCCGGCCGGGCGGGGCTATATCCGGCTCGGTGCCGAGCGTGTCGGGCGCACCCTGCGCAGCCTCGGCTACCTGCGCGATCTGGCCGTGTTTATGGTCTCACTGCTGATGGCCATGTCGGGGCTGGCCATCGTCATCGCCTACGCCTTCATCTACGGGGCCCAGGTGATCGGCTGGGACGAGCGGGCCCGGCTGATCATGTTCGTGGTGACCCAGTTCTCGGCGGCGGCCGGCGCCATCGGCTTCGGCCTGACCCAGGATCGTTTCGGTGCCAAGCGCACCTACATGGTGACCCTGGTGATGTGGGTGGCGGCGATCCTGCTGATTTGGCTCACGCCGGAGCTGACCGAAGCGCTCAACCGCTGGCTGGGCACGCAGTGGCAGGCACAGTACGTGTTCCTCGCCGCCGGGGTGGCTGCCGGCCTGGCCTTAGGCTCGTGCCAGTCCGCCGGGCGGACGCTGGTGGGCCTGTTCGCACCGCCGGGGCGCGCCGCGGAGTTCTTCGGGTTCTGGGGGTTGGCGACCAAGCTGGCCGCCGCCGGCGGCTTGGTCGGCGTTGGTGCGCTGCAGGCGGCCGTCGGCCTGCAGTCGGCGATTCTGCTGTGTGCGGTGCTGTTCGCCGGTGCCTTCTTGGTCGCCCTGGGGGTCGACGAGGCGCGGGGTCGGGCACGGGGACAGGCTTTGGTAGAGTGAGGCGGGTCGGAATCGATACAGGGAGGGGCCGTCGTGGCCGAGCGTGTCTGGGTTTGTACCGTGTGTGGCTGGATGTACGACGAGAGTCAGGGGGTCCCGGACGAGGGGATCGAGCCGGGGACTGCCTTTGAGGATCTGCCGGAGGGCTTCCTATGCCCGGAGTGCAGCGCCGGCAAGGAGGCCTTCGAGCCGATGGAGGTGTGAGGTCGACGTGGAGAAGCGAGCAAGTCAACTGACGGGGGTCTACGCGGTGACCCAGCCCCGCCCCGATCTTGAGGATGCCGTGGCGGCCGTGCTGCGCGGCGGGGTGGGGATCGTCCAGTACCGCGATAAGGGTGACGACGGCGAGCGTCGGCGGCGTGAGGCGACGGCGCTGCGTCGGCTCTGCGCGGACGCGGATGCCCTGTTCTTGGTCAATGATGACGTGGCCCTGGCCGAGGCCGTCGGGGCCCACGGGGTCCACCTGGGCCGCGACGACGGCTCCGTGACAGCGGCCCGGCAGCGGCTGGGCGATGCCGCCTGGATCGGCGTATCGTGCTACGACGACCTGGAGCGGGCCCGCCGGCTGGTGGCCGAGGGGGCGGACTACGTGGCCTTCGGCAGTGTCTTCCCCTCGCCGACCAAGCCGGAGTCCGGCCTGGCGCCCATGGAGCTGCTGCGCACCGGGCGCGAGGCCACGGGCTGTCCGACCGTCGCCATCGGCGGGATCGACGCCGGGAACCTCCACGAGGTGGCCGCCGCAGGGGCCGACGCCGCTGCCGTGGTCAGCGCGCTATTCGCCGCCGAGGATGCGGAGGCGGCGGCCCGGCAGCTCGTCGCCCAGTGGCAGCGCAGTCGGTAGAATCCCGTCCCGAGACCGAATCACAAGACAAGAGGAGTACCCATGCAGCGCACCCATCAGTTGTTCCAGCAGGCCCGGGAGCTGATCCCCGGCGGTGTCAACTCCCCGGTGCGCGCGTTCAAGGGGGTCGGCGGCGAACCGATCTTCTTCGAGCGCGGCGAGGGGCCGTACATGTGGGACGTGGACGGCAAGCGCTACGTCGACTACGTCTGCTCTTGGGGGCCGCTGGTCGCCGGTCACGCGGATCCCGAGATCGTCCGGCGCGTGCAGGAGACCGCCGCGCGTGGGCTGTCCTTCGGGACCCCGGTGGAACTCGAGGTGGAGATGGCCCGCACCCTCTGCCAGCACGTGCCGTCGCTGGAAATGGTGCGCCTGGTCAACTCCGGCACGGAGGCGACCATGAGCGCCCTGCGCCTGGCTCGTGGCTTCACCGGGCGCGACAAGATCGTCAAGTTCCAGGGCAATTACCACGGCCACGTCGACGCGCTGCTGGCCCAGGCCGGTTCCGGGGCCCTGACCCTCGGCGTGCCCGGGTGCCCCGGCGTCCCGGAGGCCGTGGTCGCCGAGACCCTGACCGTGCCCTACAACGACATCGAGGCGGTGGAGCAGTGCTTCAACGAGCATGGTAGCGAGATCGCCGCGGTGATCGTCGAGCCGGTGGCCGGCAACATGAACTGCGTGCCGCCGGTGCCCGGTTTCCTGGAGAAGCTGCGCGAGGTCTGCGACCGCACCGACGCCCTGCTGATCTTCGATGAGGTCATGACCGGCTTCCGCGTCGGGCCGCAGTGCGCCCAGGGGCGCTATGGCATCACCCCGGACCTGACCTGCCTGGGTAAGGTGGTCGGCGGCGGCATGCCGGTGGGCGCCTTCGGCGGCCGGCGCGAGATCATGGAAGGGTTGGCCCCCACCGGTGGCGTCTACCAAGCCGGGACGCTCTCCGGCAATCCGGTGACCATGGCCGCCGGGCTGGCGACCCTGGAGCGGATCACCGCCCCGGGGGCGTTCGAGGGTCTGGAGCAGACCACCACGCGCGTGGTCGACGGCATCAAGGAGCGGGCCGATGCCGCCGGCATCCCGCTGGCCACGAACCAGGCCGGGAGCATGTTCGGCCTGTTCTTCACGGAAGACGCGCCGGTCACCCGCTTCGACCAGGTCAAGGCCTGCGACCTCGAGGCGTTCAACCGCTTCTTCCACGCCATGCTGGAAGAGGGCGTCTACCTGGCGCCGGCGGCCTTCGAGGCCGGCTTCGTCTCGCTGGCCCACGACGACACGGCGGTGCAGGAGACCCTGGACGCCGCCGAGCGTGCCTTCGCCCGCGTCTAGGCGGGTGCGGGCGCGCGCGGGTGGGCCGCTGCCGGCCCGGACCTGCGCATCCACGGATCCGGCGGGGCTGCGGCCCCTCCGGATCTTTTTATCTGCGGGCAGGTCTGTCCCGAGCGGGGACCGACAGCCTGGAGCAGCGAACTGATGGATCTCTCCTGGATCGCCGGTCTGCTCGACTGGGTGGCGGCCCACCCGGGCTGGGCCACCTTGGTCATCTTCCTCATCGCCCTCTGCGAGGGGGTGGTGGTGGCCGGTCTGATCGTCCCCGGTGCCACGCTGCTGTTCTTCGCGGGGGCCCTGGTGGGCACCGGGCATCTGGAGCTATGGCCGAGTCTGGTCGCCGCCTTTTCCGGGGCTTTCGTCGGCGACTCCATCAGCTATTGGCTCGGTCGCCACTTCGGCGATCGGCTGCGCACCTACTGGCCGCTGCGCCGCTACCCCGGTGCCCTCGCCAAGGGGGACGCCTTCTTCGCTGCTCACGGTGGCAAGAGCCTCTTCTTTGGTCGTTTCGTGGGCCCGGTGCGGGGGATCATCCCGGCCATCGCCGGCATGATGAACATGCCGCCGCGGCCCTTCCTGCTCGTGAACCTGGTCTCGGCGGTGCTCTGGGCGCCGGCCTACCTGCTGCCAGGGATGGTCTTCGGCGCCTCGCTGGCCGTGGCCGCATCGGTGTCGCTGCGCCTTGGGGCGCTGCTGCTGATCGCCCTGATCGCTGTTTGGGCCGGCTGGTGGCTGGCGCGCCACCTGATCGCGCCGCGCCTGCGCCGGGCGGCGGCCCTGATCGCCTGGCGGGCCCGGGCCTGGGGACGGGTTCATCCGGTGGCCGCCCAGGTGCTTAGTGGTCCGCGCCACGCCCTGCGCGCATTCAGTTATGGCGCCGGGTGGATCTGGTGGGCGGCGCTGCTCGCCCTGATGGTGCTGACCCTGTACCAGGGGTGGTGGGGCGGGCCGACGCTGGTGGACGAGGCGCTGCTGGCGGTGCTGATGAGCGAACTGGATACCGGCCTGCGCGCGGCTTTCGTCATGCCGGCCCTGCTCCTCGAGCCGCAGGCCTGGGTGCCGGCCTGGCTGGCCGGGGTGGCCTGGGTGGCCTGGGGCGGTCGCCTGCGGGTGGCCGCCGTGCTCGGCCTGATCGTCCCTGCAGCGGCCCTGTTGGCGGTGCTGCTGGGGGTGGTCAGTGGCAACTTGAGCACCGCCACGCTCTACCGCGGCGCCCCACCGCTGGCCTTCCCGTCGCCGGCGCTGGCCGGCTTCACGACGCTGGTCCTGGCCTCAGGGGTCCTGGCCACGGTGGCCTACGGGCCGCTGCGCCGCCCGGTGCAGGTGGTGGGGGTGGGGATCCCGCTGCTGGCCGCAATCGGCGGTGTGGTGGTCGGGGATTTGTGGCTGGCGGATGCGGTGGGCGGCCTGCTGCTGGGCGTGGTCATCGCCGGGCTGGTGGTGCTGGCGCGCACGGCTTCACAGCGGCGCCTTCCGGAGCGAACCTTGCCGGCCATCGTGGCCCTGGTCCTGGTGGCTGGGGTGGTGGTGAAGGCGGCGTTGATCCTCCCCGAGGAGCGCCAGCGCTTCGTCGCCCAGGCCGATCCGCCGGAGCTGACGGTTGCCGAGTGGCTGGAGGTGGGGCCGGCGCACCCGTTCGGACGGGAACTGCGTTGGCTTGACGGCGGCCGCCGTGCGGTGGACCTGCAGTGGTTGGCGGAGCCGGAGACACTGGTTGCCCGGCTCGATGAAGCCGGCTGGCAGGAGCCCCAGCGCCGCCTCTACGGGGCGTTGCGCTGGTTGCAGCCGGAGCCGGATCTGTACCGAATGGCGCCGCTGCCGCGCTGGTACCGGGGGCGTCTGCCGGCGCTGATTCGGGTGATACCGGCCGATTCGGAGCGACGGTTGGTACTGCGCCTGTGGCCGGCGCCGATGAGCGTCACGGGCGAGGCGGCATCGGTGTGGCTGGTCAGCCTGGAGGTGGAGCGCATCCAGAGCGGCTGGCCGGTGGCGGCGATCCAGTCTCGGCCGGTGACACCCGGTGAGCGCATCCGTGTGGTGGATCGGCTGTTGACCACGGGGGATCTACGCATCCTGGAGCCGGCACAGCCGATCCGCATCTTGCCCGCCCGGGCCCTGTCCGGCGACGCTGGTCGCTGACCCCCCG
>NZ_JAJNQP010000022.1:0-33603 GCF_022227985.1 Halorhodospira sp. M38 | reverse complement strand
CCCCAGCGTGGCCACCACGGTCCCGTCTTCGTCGTGGATGGGGTGGATGAACAGCCGCGCCGAGAAAGGCTCGCCGCTCTTGCGCATCAGCCGGGTTTCGAACACCAGCTCCCGATCCTCGCGCACCAGGCGGTCCACCCACTCCGGCAGGGCGAGCCGCTCCTCGGGGAGGTGGAGACAGTCGACCGGTTGCCCGATCAGCTCATCCCGGCGATAGCCGAACAGCTGCTCGGCGCCGGCACTAACCTCCGTAATGCTGGATGCCAGGTCCGTCTTGACCAGCCCCACCGACGTGGCCGCCTGAAAGATCCCCTCGAGCTCCTGCTGACGCCGGCGCGCTGCGGCCTGCGCCTGCTTCATGGCGGTGATGTCCTGGATGGTGCCGCGCAGGATGGGCTGACCGTCCTCTCCATGATCCCGCTGGGCGACCTCGCGGACCCAGACCACCCGGCCGTCCGGGTGGACGATCCGGTATTCGGCGACCGTCCGGCTGCGCTGCGGCTCGTTCTCCAGCTGGGACTCGGCCACGCGAGGGCGATCCTCGGGATGGACCCGCGCCATAAAGGTATCGAAATCCGGTGGCGGGCCACCGATATCAAAGCCGCACAGCTCGAAGGTCACGGGCGACCAGGTCAACGTGCCGTCGCGCAGGTCGCTGACCCAGTGGCCGAGTCGTGCGAGCCGCTCGGCGGCCCGCAGGTCGCGGTTGGCCCGTCGCAACGCCTGCCCGGTCTCCACCTGCTCGGTGACATCCTGAGCACGACCGACGCTATAGGCCGGACCCTCGGCCGAGGCGAACTGCGGAAAACTGACGGCTTGAACCCAGCGCACCTCGCCGTCCGGACGGACGATCCGGTAGGTCTCGTCAAAACGCGCATCCCCCGCGTTCTCGGCGGCCAGCGCCCGGCGGACCCGCTCGCGGTCATCGGCATGGACCGCGTCGAGGAAGCTGTCCGGATCCTCCATCAGCTCCTCGACGCTGCGGCCCCAGATGCGCTGGTAGGCCGGGTTCACGTAGAGCATCCGGTCGGCGGTGCGCAGCCAGACCACCTCGTCCATCGCCTCGCTGATCACCCGCAGGCGCCACTCGCTCACTCGCAGCATCTGCTCGACGCCGCACCGCTCTGCCTCCGCCTCATCCTTCGCACCGGAGCAGCAGGCCCCATCGACCCGCCGACCTACCGACTGGATCTCTGTAACCTCAAGATCGGACCCGAGCAATGCCACGCTCTTCCACTGGTACACCGCCACCTCCCCATCTTCGGTGCAGACCTCGTGGGTGTAGGTCCGGTAGGGCGCGGATGGACCGAGTTGCGCGAGGACCGACCACACCCGGGGACGGGCGGACGCAGGCACCCAGTCGATCCAGCACTGACCGAGCAGCGAGGCCGGCGTCGCCCCAAACAGGCGCGCGTAACCGGCGCTCACGAAGGTCAGCGTCGTATCCGGTCTGAACCGGCAGAGCACCGTGTCCAACCCCTCAGTGGGTTGATCTTTGTCGCCGTCAAACGCGGCCAAGGGCACCTCTCCTCCCGGACAAGGGCGCGATCCACCCATCAAGCTGACGCCCGGGCAGCCAGCTCGACGCCGGTGTGGCACTTGTAACCCGCCGGGCGCAGGTCGCTCCAGCGGCTTTTCACACTTTCTGTTCCCGCATCGGGGCCGGGTTGTTCAGCGCCGGCAGCGCACTGGGTTACATTGCATTAACCCGGCGGTAGGCGCCGGGGAGAACAGCCAGTTATTCCCTCACGCGGCGGTGTGAATTATACTTCACAAACGCGGCAGCGTCTCTCCGGATCAAACCGCAACGGACCGCATCCCGTGAGCCACTGGTACACCGGCGAGAGGGCCCATGGACGACACCTCCAGGGATCAGGATCAGCAACGGCTCGGCAACGCACAGCTGCCCGAGCTGCCGAGCTTTGCGGAGGCCGCTCTGCAGGCGGATGGCAACTACGTGCTGTGCCGATTCCTCCCGGACACCACGCTGACTTACGTGGACCCGGCCTATTGCCGGATGCTCGGCCAACCCCGGGAGACCCTGATTGGGCTGCGGTGGCTGGATGTCGTCCCCGAGACCGATCAGCTCTGGATTCGCGACCTGCTCCGCCGGCTGACGCCGGACAATCCGACGGTGACCTACAGCCACGCCTGCCTGACGCTCCTCGGCGAGGAGCACTGGCTCCAGTGGACGGATCGCGGACTGTTCGATGACAGCGGGCGCCTGGTGGAGATCGAGGCCGTGGGCCGGGATCTGACCCGGCTGCGCGAGACCCAGCAGGAGCTGCGCAGCAACCAGCGCCACCACCGGTTGCTGCTCGATCACGTCCCCGTCCAGATCTGGTATCTGCTCGACCCGACCACCTACGGAGCGGTCAACGAGGCACATGCCCGCTTCCTCGGCTACGACGCGCCCTACGAGCTCTCGTTCCGCCCCCTCACCGAGGTGCTCCATGCCGGACACACGGTGGTCTTCGGCGATCCCGGCGGCGAGGTGTTCTGCCACGGCCGACCCTGCGAAACCCAGGTAGAGGTCCACGACACCAACGGATCGCCCCGGTTTCTGTGGCTGACCAAGACCCCGAAAACCGATGAGCAGGGGGCCGTGCGTTACGTGGTCTGCTCGGCGCAGGACATCACGGCCTTCCACCAGGCCGAGCAGAGCTTCCTGGCCTCGGTCACCCATGACCTGCGCACGCCACTGAGCACGGTCGCCGGCGGCCTGCATCTGCTCGAGACCTCGAAGACCCTCGGCGGGGAAGAGCGCGAGACGGTAGCCCTGTGCCAGCAGGCGACCCAGCACCTGACCGAGATGATCGAGACACTTCTGGAACTCTCGACCATCCGTGCGGGCAGGCTGACCCTCCACCCCCGCCCCTTCGATCTGTCCGAGACCATCGACACCTGCATCCGCGCCTACCGGGAGCAGGCCCGCAACAAGGGCCTCGGGCTGTCCGCGCGCATCGAGCCGGCGCTGTCGGTCCAGCGCATCGGGGATCCCGACCGCATCGGCCAGGTCTTGCTGAATCTGCTCGACAACGCGATCAAGTTCACGGAACGCGGAGAGGTCACCGTACACGCCCGCGATGACGGTCACCGGCGCGTGCGCATCGAGGTCGCCGACACCGGCCCCGGCATCCCGCTGCCGAGCCAGGAGCTGATCTTCCGCAGCTTCGAGCGCGGGCCGTTGCGCGACACCACCAGCAGCAGCGGCCTGGGTCTGACCATGTGCCGGCAGCTGGTCGAACGCATGGAGGGCTCCATCGGCCTGGAGAGCGAGGTCCGGTGCGGCTCCACCTTCTACTTGACCCTGCCCCTCCCCACTACGGCGGAGGCCACTGCGGAGCCCCAGGGGCTACGCGATCGATCAGCGCACGAGGAGCCGGAGACCGCCTCCGGCATGGCCCCGCTCATGAACCGGAATGGACAGGCACTGCGGGTTCTGCTCGCCGAGGACAACCACATCAATCAGCGCCTGACGCGCAAACTCCTTGAATCCATGGGAGTCCAGTGCCAAGTGGTGCCCAACGGCCGGGAGGCCGTCCAGGCGTACCGCAGCTGCGCCATCGACCTGGTTCTCATGGATCTGCGTATGCCACTGATGGACGGTGCCGAGGCGATCACCCGCATCCGCAGCTTCGAGCAGCGCGATGGACTGGCGCGAACCCCGATCCTGGCCCTGACCGCCAGCCCGCAGACGGATGAGGCCTATCGGCACATCCTCGGGGAAGTGGACGACTGGATCCGCAAGCCCATCGAGCCGGAGACCCTGCGCTCGGCCCTGGAGCGGTTCGCCGGCACCGAGCCACCCCCCCCACCGAAAGCCAGCGAGCCGCCGCTCATGGACTGGGACGAGGCGCTGCGCCGCACCGGCGCGCGCGAGAGCCTCCTGCGCGAGAGCCTACACAGCTTTCGGGCCGACCTGCCGCAGCACCGCACCCGGCTGCACAACGCCTTCCGGCAACAGGCCTGGGAGGCACTTGCCCGGGAGGCGCATACCGTCAAGAACCTCTGCCAGACCTTCTGCATGCATCAGGCGGCGGAGGCGGCCAGGCGCCTGGAGGTGGCGTGCACGAGCGGGCACGACGCCCAATCCGTCGAGACGCAGGTCGACCAGCTCCACACCGCCGTGCGCCGCCTGGAGACCTTCTTGCGGCAGGAGCAGTCATGAACACGGAGGCGCGTCTGCTGATCCTCGATGACGATCCGGTCCTCTCCAATCTGGTGGTCCGGGAACTCCAGGCACTGGGCTACGCGGTCTGGCACGCCGCGGACGGCCAGCAAGGGCTGGAATCGTTCGAGGCCCTGGACCCGGACCTGGTCCTGGTCGATATCCAGATGCCGGTGATGGACGGTTTCGAGTTCATCCGCCGGGTGCGCGGTCACCCCGATTGCGAGACCGTCCCCCTGGTCATGCTCACCGGCTTCGAAGACGGGGCGTCCATCGACCGCGCCTTCGAGCTCGGCGCATCGGATTTCGTCACCAAGCCGGTCAACATCCCGCTGCTCCAGCGCCGGATCCGCTTCAACCTAGCCAGTGCCCGACGCGAGCTGGATCTGCGCAGGGCGCAGCTGGAACAGAGCCACGCCGGCCGACTGGCGCGGATGGGATTCTGGCGCATGGAACTGCGCAGCGGCCGGCTCGAGTGGTCCGCGGGCGCTGAGGAGACGCTCGGCTGGATCCGCCCCCTGCCCCAGTCGGCCGAGCATCTGCTGACCGAGACCCAACCGCCCTATCAGGATCGCACCCGGGAACTCTTCCGCCAGGCCGTCCACGAGGGCGAGGCCTTCACCACGGAGGTGCGTCTTGGCGGCGCTCAGGAGGAACGTGCCCTGCGCCTGAGCGCCTCCCCGTTCGCCGACGACGGGATCCTGGTGGGCGCCTTCCAGGACATCACTGCCCTGCGCGCCTTCGAGGATCAGGCGCTGTATCTGATCGAGCACGATGAGCTGACCGACCTACCCAATCCGCGGCTGTTCAACCGCCTGCTCGAGGAGCGCCTGCGGGAGCTGCAGGAGGGCGCCGAGTCGCTGACCGTGCTCATCATCCACGTCGAGCGGCTGCAGCGGGTCAAGGCCGGCCTCGGCGACAGCGCTTGCGAGGGGATCGTCATCAGGCTCGCCCAGCGACTCATCCACGCGGCCGGACCCGACGCCATTCTCGGACGTCTGGAATCGGACACCTTCGCCGTGGCGAAGGCGACCAAGCCGGATGAAGAAAGCATCGGCGCCTACGTGCAGGCCCTGGCCATCGCCCTGGACCACCCCTACCGCGTCGAGGGGAAGGACCTCAACGTCAACATCACCATCGGTTTCAGTGTGTGCCCGACGGATGCCGATGAAGGCGCCGAGCTGGTGCAGAACGCCCGCCGGGCGCAGAACCAGGCCAGCCTGCGCCACAACGAGCAGATCGTGCGCCACCGCAGGATCGCCGGGGAAGACCAACCCGCCCATCGCATCCACCTGGAGTCGGAGCTGCGCCAAGCGATCGACAACGGGGAGTTCAAGCTCCTCTACCAGCCTCAAATGGCCACCCAGAGCCGCCGCCTCGAGGGCGTCGAGGCGCTGCTGCGCTGGAACCACCCGGAGCGCGGACTGCTCGCGCCGGGGGCATTCCTGGACGTCCTCGAGGAGACCGGCCTGGTGCGCCAGGCAGGAGAGTGGGTGCTGGATGAGGCGCTGCGTCAGCTGGGCGAGTGGCACCGGCAGGGTTATCCGCTGACGCTTGCCGTGAATATCTCACTGACCCAGATTGAGGGGCAGGATCTGCAGAAGCACCTGCGGGCGCTGACCCGGCAACACGGGGTGCCACCGACGGCGGTCGAGCTTGAGATCACCGAGGCCGTCGCCATGCACGACCCCGAGCGGACCATCAGGATCCTGCGGGCGCTGCGGGCGGAGGGCTTCCGCATTGCCCTCGATGACTTCGGCACCGGGTATGCGGGCATGTCCTACCTGCTGCAATTGCCGCTCGATGCCCTGAAGATCGACCGGAGCTTCGTGCAGGGCATCGCCGATGGACTGGACAACCGCGCCATCGCCAGAGCCATCGCCGCCATGGCCGCCACCCTGAGCCTGACGACCATTGCCGAGGGGGTTGAGACGGAAGAGCAAGCCCGACAACTCGAGGCCCTGCACGTCGACACCCTGCAGGGCTACCTCTTTGCCAGACCGCTTGAGATCGAGGGGGTCACAGCGATCCTGCAGCAGCAGGGTGCGGGCCCGGACTAGCGCCCGCAGCCCGCTACTGACTTAGGAAGACGGAACAGTGCCAGCCCCGGCACCCCTTCAATACAGATTGAGATGCCATGGAAGTCATCGATATCAACAGCGCGCTCGAACGGCTCGACGGCGACCGGGAACTTTGTCGCGAGCTCCTTCTCGATTTCCGCAGCGATTACAGCGGGGTCGACCGGACCCTGCGCGAGAAGCTTCGCGACGGTACGACTGACGATGCCCGGGAGCTGCTCCACAACTTGCGCGGGGCCGCGGGCAATTTGGGCATGGGGCGGCTTGAGGCCGCCGCCGAGACCCTGTCCCGGCAGATCCGCGCGGGCGCGGTGGAGGCATCCGCGCTGGACACTTTCAGCGAGGAACTCAACCTCGTGCTCAGCGAACTGGAGCGTTTTGAACAGCCGTGAAACCACCACACATCCTCGTGATCGAAGACGAGCAGACGTCGCGGTCGATCTGCCAGACCGCGCTGCACCGGGCCGAGTATCAAGTCACCGTGGCCCTGACGGCGCGGGAGGGGCTGCAGCAGCTGCGCAGCACCCGCTTCGACCTGGCACTGCTCGACCTCAACCTGCCCGACGCCGACGGCCTCTCCCTGGCCAGCACACTGCGCGGCACCCACCCTGCTTTGCCGATTATTATGATGACGGTACGCACGGCAGCGGAACAGCGCGCTGCGGGGCTGGAGGCGGGCGCGGTGGACTACCTGAGCAAGCCCTTCCAGCCGGTGGAGCTGCTCCACCGGGTCCGCCGGGCGCTGGCCGAAGGCCCGCCGGCCCCGGTTACGCAGATCAACTTCGGCGCGTGGCAGCTGGATGTCGAGCAGCGCACGCTGCGCTACGGAGAGGGATTCGAGCTGGAGCTGACCCTCGGTGAGGCTCGGCTGATCGAGTTCCTGCTGCGCGCCCGGGGACGGCCGGTCAACCGCGACCAGCTCGCCGAGGCGGTGGCACGCAGCGGGGAAGGCAACCCCAAGTCCGTGGACGTGCTGGTCTCGCGCCTGCGCCGCAAGCTGGAGGACACCCCCCGCAACCCGCGGCATATCGTGACCGTACCGTCCTTGGGCTACCGGATCGACGCCGACGAGTGAGTGCCCACGGCGCCCGCGCGGCGCTCCGGGCACCCTGGCCGGACACAGGCGAGCTGCAACAGCCGACCCGGCACGCCGGCGCTGCGCCGCAGCAAAGGCCGGAGAGCCATCGGGGTCCGGGTGCCGGCGGCGCAGCAGGTCGCCAGGCGCAAAGCGGCCGAGCGGGACAGGCGCTCGAGCCGCAGAGCCGGCAGGTATTGCTGGATCTCTGTGCAGGCCTCCTCGGTGCGCGCCGTGGCGACGACCATCACCGGCGCCGACGCGCGCTGTTGGCGACGGAGGAAACCCCGCAACCAGTCGCGGGTAGCGGCATCGGCCTCCGGCAGCCCCTCCACGACAAGCACACCGAGCTCGCGTCGGAAGACGGCGGAAAATAACCGACCCAGCCGCTGCCTGCGCTCCCGCGCTGTGGGCGGCCACGCCGGCCTGCCCCCCGGCAGCTCGACACCCAGCAGCTCGCCGAGCAGATAGGGCGCCACCGGATCCGGGTGGCGGCACCCGCCGGGGTGGTGGCGGGCGAGCCACCGGATCAGCCGCGGTTCCGCTTGCGCCCAGCTCATGCCCGCGTGGACACGGGCCTGCCAGGCCACCAGGCGTTGGAGCGGCTCGAGGGGCCAGCCGCCCGGGGTGGCCTCGCAGTGGAGCACCCACCACTGCCCCCGGTGCTCGTGGACCCGCTCATGCAGCCACTCGATCAGCCGCGACTTGCCGATGCCCGCCTCCCCGACGACCAAGGTGCCGAGCTCCCCCTGACCGGTGAGAACACGCTGCCAGCGGGTTAGCAGCTTGGCGGCCTCGTAGCCACGCCCCTGCAGCGGGTAGGCGGGAAATACTGCCTCCCGCCAGTCACCGGCATGGGCTCCACGACCCCGGAGCTCGGCAGGCTGCCGGCCGGTGCCCGCTGGCTGTGCCGGGACGTCGTCGCTTCGGTGCTGGCGGGGATCCATGGCGCTCGCCCGCTGCAGGGCCCACACCGCCTCGCGGTGATCGCCCCGCGCGGCGTACACCTCGGCCAGGCGCACCGCGAGCGCCGCCGCGCGCTCCCGGTACAGGCGCCGCCGCCCTTGCAGAAAATCCTCGAAGTCGTCGCAGTCGAGCAGGGCAATCCCTTCGAGGAAGGCGCCTCGATAAAGGTTCAGCGCGTGGCGCACCACGCCGACGGTGGCCGGCGCATGGCGCCGCGGTGTCTCGCGCCAGAGCCAGTCTACATCGCAGATGACGCGCACGTGCGGTGACAGTCGGACCCGGGAGCGCTCGATGATAAGAGGGTTTACGGCGGCATCGGCAAAGAGGCGGCGCAACCGCGACAGCGCCGTGCGCAGCGAGGCCCGGGCCCGCTGTTCAGTGGCGCGAGGCCAGAACAGCCGCGCCAGACGCGTGCGCGAGCAACCGTCGGGGGTCTCGAGCACCAGGTAGATAAACAGGGCGAGCTGCTTTTGATAGTCGAAGCGGCCCGTGAGCGCCACGCCGTCGAGCAACACCTCGGCCTCACCGAGGCAGCGCAGCTCCAGCGTGGGGCGGCAGGGCCCGCGCCCCGGAGACAAGGGACTCAACTGCTTGGAGGCATGTCGCTGTAACCCCATGCGGTGTTCTCCGGGATCGGCACCTTGATGTCCTCAGGGCGATAACTGCGCCGGATCTCCACCCCCTCTTCCGTCAGATTGCGTTCGACGGCACGCAGCTGCCGGCGCCCGTCGGCACGCTGCAGCAGGTAGACCCAGGGCTGTGTCCGCTTTCCGGCCCGGCGGGTGACTAGGGCCACTTCGCCGGTCTCCAACCCGACCACGGTCCCGGGCGGATAGATGCCGAGCTCCCGCACGATCTGCTGTGCGTAGCGTGCGGGGTACCGCTGGTCGGCCTCGGTGAATAACTTGCGCAGGACCTCCTTGGACGTCCGAGCCGGCCGGTGGGCCCGAGGCGTCACCATGGCCACGTAGACATCCGCGAGCATGACCAGGCCGGAGACCTCACAGATCGCCTCGGCCCCGACGCCGTGGGGGTACCCCGAACCGTCCAGACGCTCGTGGTGCTCCATGACGGCGCGCAGCCAGTCGGGATCGTCCAGCCCGGCCTCGCGCAGCAGCTGCGCCGAACGCTCCGGATGCTCGGTCAGCGCCCGGCGCTGCGCCTGGCTCAGGCCGGTGGCCTGGCGGTCGAGGGCGGCGCGCAGTTCGAGCATGCCGATGTCGGCGCTCAGCGCCGCACCGATGAGGCTGTTGCGGCACGCCTCGGAGAACCCGGAGGCGCGGGCGACGACGTCGGCCACAATGGCCTGCCGCAGGGGATGCAGAACCTGCTCCGGATAGGCGCGGCTCAGATGCGCCATGCCCAGGGCGGCATCCGCGTCCAGATCGATGAACCGGCGCAGGCGCTCGGCGACTTGCCGCAGCCGGGGCAGGAAATCGCGCTCACCGGCCCGAATCCGGTCGTGGGTGCGCTGTAGGGCTTGGGCACACGCGTGCAGCCGCTCGCAGGGGCTGAAGCCTTCCGGAACGGGATAGCCGCGCCGGACAGCAGGCCCACCCGGGTGTGCAAAACGACCCTGCGTTGCCGGCACCCGCGCCTGCGACCGGGCACCCTGCTGCACTCGCCCGCCGTGGAGCAGGCGTCGGAGCTGGCGCTCACTGCTGATTCGCTGGCCGCGCCGCAGCAGGAGCCGCCCCTCCTCGTCGTAGACATCGCAGGGCAGCCGCTCACCGACACGCAGGTTTGGCCCCACCCCGAGGATGGCCGGATAGTCGTGGGGGTTCATACGCCGTCTTTATCCCCTGCCCGCCGGGTCTCACTAACCCAAGGGCAGAGTAGGCGCCGGCCCTCAACCAGAAATAAACAACGGGTTTTGGGTCAGGGCGGAGCCGGGGGCTCCGCCCTGCGCTGGCAGCAGCGATGGCGAGCGGCCGCGGGCGGTGGATCAGCCCCCGGCGAAGGTGGCCGGGGTCTCGTTGAGGGGCAGGCGCCGCAGCTGTTGCGCCGTGCCGGGGTCGGCAAGCAACTGTTCGAGGGTAAAACCGTCCAGGTACTGGATGAATTGGTCCCGGGCGCGCACCCTCAGAAGCGTGCCAGGACCGCCTGCGCCTGCTGCCAGTCGGCGCCGTCCGGGGCGGTGGCCACCGAGACGCCGGCGTCGTGGTCCCGCACCAGATAGAGCACGCCGTCGAGCATGGCAACGAGGACCTCGTGCTCGGTCTCGGCCCGCACGATCTCCTCGAACCACCGCTTGCGGGCCGGCCACGCCAGCTGGGGGTCCACCAGCACGACCTTGCGTGCAGCCACCAGTCCCTGGTGGTTACGCTGCAGCCGCTCCCGGGTCTCCATCAGCAGGGCGGCGACCGCCCCGCGGGGGTCGAGCGGCGTGGCCTGGCGCGCCTCGTCGAGCCGACACTGGACATGCTCAGCGAAATCGATCAGCCGGACCACCGCCGCCCGCTCGGCGGCGAGCGCCCCGGGCGAGGCGTTGAGCGCCAGGATCATCTGCATGCTCTGGAACTGCGCCTCGCTGGTCAGGCAGGTGCAAAGGGTATCGAGTTCTCGCGGGGTCCGGATCGCCGACATGGCAGGGTTGCTCCTTGTGGGTGACTGCTCCAGTGCAGGTTCCCTTGCTTGAGCAGGTTCCGTGCCAATGCGCTGCAGGCGTTGCCCGGCGGGCGCTCCGCGCCGCAATGCCCGGCCCTTGAGCTGGATTTGTAAGATTTCCAGACAGACGGCTGAGCCGCGGCCTGGCGCGCCCCCCCCCCACCGCCCGGCCCGGATAAAGACGCGAGCGGCCATTCGTCGGTTTTTTTGACACCCGCTCGGGCAGCCCGCGGAATGAGGTCGCCGCGGCGGACGCGCCTGACAGCGTGCGCGCGCTGGGCTACATTGCAGGCTGGGAACCATGATGCGGGAGGTCGCAGGTGAACACGCCCCGGCTTTGCCACGATGTGGTGGTCGTCGGCGGTGGCATGGTGGGCGCCGCCGTGGCCGCCGACTTCGCCGGCCGCGGCTGGCGGGTGGGACTGATCGAGACCACCGGCCCCAAGCCCGTGGACGCCGGCACCCCCTACCGCCTCCGGGTCTCAGCACTGAACCTCGGCTCGGAGCACTACCTCGATGAGCTCGGGGCCTGGCACGCAATCCGCACCACCCGCGCCTGCCCCTACCGGCGGCTGCAGGTCTGGGACGATGACAGCCCGGCCCGGCTGACCTTCACCGCCGGGGAGCTCGGCCCCGACACCGATCACCTCGGGCACATCGTGGAGAACGACCTGGTCCAGGACGCGCTCTGGTCGGTGCTCGAGCACGCCGGCACGGTCCACCGGTACTGCCCGAACGAGACCAGCCGCCTGGAGCCGGCCCCCTTCGGCGCCACGGTGCGCCTCGATGACGGCCGCCGGGTCCACGGCAACCTGGTCATCGCCGCCGACGGTGCGCAGTCACGGCTGCGCCAGTCGGCGGGGATCCCGGTGACGGTCCGCGACTATCGCCAGCACGCAGTCGTCGCCGAGGTGACCACCCGGCCGGGACAGCAGGACATCACCTGGCAGCGTTTCCTGCCCGAGGGACCGCAAGCCTTCCTGCCACTGCTCGGCTCGCGGGCTTCGCTGGTGTGGTACACCACCCCGGACCGGGCTCGGCAACTCGCCGAGCTGGCGCCCGAGCAGCTGGGCCAGAGCATCGAGGCGGCCTTCCCGGCCGAACTCGGCGGGATCGAGTCGGTGGTGCAGCGGGCCAACTTCCCGATCCGGGCGCAGCACGCCCACTGCTACCAGGCGCCGGGCCTGGTCCTGATCGGGGATGCCGCGCACACCATCCACCCGCTGGCCGGCCAGGGCGTCAACCTGGGGCTGCGGGACGCCCGGGCATTGGCCCGCCACGTGTCGGCAGCGGTCGAGGCGGGCTACGCACCGGACGACCCGCGGGTGCTCAGCGCCTACGCCCGCGAGCGACGCCAGGACAACCAACTGATGCAGTCGGCGATGACGGCCATCCACGGGCTCTTCGGCGCCCCGTGCCGGCGCCTGGCCTCTCTGCGCCGCTTTGGGCTGCGCCTGGCCGACCACGCCGGCCCGGCCAAGCGCCTCGCCCTGCGCTACGCCAGCCACGGCCGGTGGGCCGGCTGACGCGGCGCCAGGCGGCTACTCGGAGCCGCTGACCCGCCGCAGGCGGATGCCCAGCTCGCGCAGCTGCGCCTCGCCCACCTCGGCCGGCGCCTCGGTGAGCATGCAGGTGGCGGTCTGGGTCTTGGGGAAGGCCATGACCTCACGGATCGAGTCGGCGCCGGCCATGAGCATGACCAGCCGGTCCATGCCGAAAGCGATCCCGCCGTGGGGCGGGCAGCCGTACTGCAGGGCGTCGAGCAGGAAGCCGAACTTGGAACGGGCCTCTTCCTCGCCGATACCCAGAAGCCCAAAGACCGCTTGCTGCATCTGCGGGTCGTGGATACGGATCGAGCCGCCGCCGAGCTCGACGCCGTTGAGCACGCAGTCGTACGCCCGCGAGACCAGCGCCTCGGCGTCCTGTTGCTGCAGCTCGGCGGGGTCCTGCACACACGGCGCGGTGAACGGGTGGTGCAGGGAGTAGAGACGCCCGTCCTTCTCGTCGTACTCGAACATCGGGAAATCGACCACCCACAGCGGGCGCCAAGCGTCCTCGACCAGTTCCATGTCGTGGCCGATACGCACCCGCAGCGCGCCGAGGGCGTCGTTGACGACGCTGGCCCGGTCGGCGCCGAAGAAGACCACATCGCCCGCCTGGGCGCCGGTGCGCTCGAGGATACCCTGTACGGCGTCCTCGGTGAGGAACTTGACGATGGGCGACTGCAGCCCCTCCACGCCCTGGTCCGGGTCGTTGACCTTGATGTAGGCCAGCCCCTTGGCGCCGTAACGGCCGACGAACTCGGTGTAGTCGTCGATCTGCTTGCGGGTCAGCGCCCCCCCGCCGGGTACGCGCAGGGCCGCCACGCGGCCACGCGGATCCTGCGCCGGCGCCGAGAAGACCTTGAAGTCCACGTCGCGGACCAGGTCGGCCACCTCGACCAGTTCGAGCGGGATGCGCAGGTCCGGCTTGTCCGAGCCGAAGCGGTCCATGGCCTCGGCGTAGCGCATGCGCGGGAAGGGATCGGGCAGCTCGACGCCGAGAACCTGGCGGAAGAGCTGGCGCAACATCCGCTCAGTGACCCCCATGACGGCCTCTTCGTCGACGAAGGCGGCCTCCATGTCGAGCTGGGTGAACTCCGGCTGGCGGTCGGCGCGCAGGTCCTCGTCACGGAAGCAGCGCACGATCTGGTAGTAGCGGTCGAAGCCGGCCATCATCAGCAGCTGCTTGAACAGCTGCGGCGACTGCGGCAGCGCGAAGAAGCGGCCGGTGTGGGTGCGGCTGGGCACCAAGTAGTCGCGCGCGCCCTCGGGGGTGGCCCGCGTCAGCATCGGCGTCTCGATGTCGAGAAAGCCCTCGTCCTCCAGGTGGCGACGGATCACCGAACTCACCCGGGCGCGCAGCTGCAGTCGCTGCTGCATCTCGGGACGGCGCAGATCCACGTAGCGGTGGCGCAGGCGCACGTCCTCGCCCACCTGCTCGTGCTCGTCGAGCTGGAACGGCGGGGTCTTGGCGGTGTTGAGCACCTCCACCGCCTGGCCCAGGACCTCGACCCGGCCGGAGTGCAGGTCCGGGTTCTCGGTGCCCTCCGGGCGGTGCCGGACGCGGCCGGTGATGCGCAGGACGTACTCGTTGCGAGCGCGGTCGGCGGCAGCGAACGCCGCCTCGGTGTCGGGATCGACCACCACCTGCACCAAGCCGGCCCGATCGCGCAGATCGATGAAGATGATGCCGCCGTGGTCCCGGCGCCGGTGCACCCAGCCGCAGAGCGTGACTTCAGTGTCCAGGTGGGTTTCGCAGATCTCGCCGCAGTAGTGACTACGCATGGTTTTTTCCGGATTGGTGGTCGGGCCAAAGGGGGGCAATGGTAAGCACGCCCCCCGGGGGGTGCAAGCAAACGGGTCGCAACGCGGCGGGACGCTCAGCCCTCCTTGAGGTCGAGCCCGATGAGCACCTTTTCTCGTTCGGAGAGGTCGCCGACCACCCGGCGCACGGGGGGCGGCAGCTTCTTGATGACCACCGGAGTGGCCAGGATGCGCTCGTCCTCGGCCAGCTGGGGGCGCTCGAGGATATCGATCACTTCCAGGTCACAGGAGGCGTCGTCGCCGTAGGCCTCCCGGATGATGCGTTCAAGGTTGCGGATGGCTCGTTCCGCCGCCGGCGTCCGCCCGGCGATGTAGAGCCGCAGGACCAGCTCGCTCACGACGCTCCCCCCGTCTCGGCACCATTGGCCACGTGCACGCCGTCTCCGGACAGGTAGTACTCCAGAACCCGGTCCGAGGTCGGCAGACCGCGCGCCTTAACGACATTCAGCAGCCTGCACAGCCTGCCGTCACGCTCGTCGCGGCGCAATTTGATCCAGACGTCGATAATGGAGGAGACATCCATGTTGCTGACACCATCACTGTAGTCGGGCAGCAGTTCCGTAGCCAGGACGGTCACACCCTCGCGCTTGAGCATGTAGAACAGGCGCAGCAGCATCTCCTTGCCCTGGCGGTCGTCGTGGGGATCGCCCAGCGCGCTGGCCGGGTCGAGGACCACCACGCCCGGGGTCTGCCCCTGCACTGAGCGCATCACCCGCAGCAGGTGTTCCTCCCAGCCCAGTTCCACCGCCAGCAGCGGCTCCAGCACCAGCCGGCCGCTATCGATGCACGACGCCAGATCCAGGCCCACACTGCGCTGATTGCGCAGCAGCTCCTCGGTGGCCTCCTCGAAGCTGAGGTAGAGCACGGAGTCGCCGGCCCGGCACGCGGCAGCGGCGAAGGCTGCGGCGAAGCTCGTCTTGCCGGTGCCCGACTGCCCCGAGACCATCACCGCCGAGCCGCGGTACGGGCCGCTGCCCCCGAGCATGGCGTCGAGGCCCTCGACGCCGGTGGTGTGCCGCTCCGAGGAGGGCCGGGCCTCGAGCCGCGTACCGGTGATCGGGGACAGGAACACCCCTTCGTGATCGAGGAGGAAGGGGAACTCGTTGGTGCCGTGTCCGCCACCGCGGCGCTTGAGGATGCGCAGCAGGCGGGTCATGCGCCGGTAGCGCACCTCCTGGCGCAGGAGGATGACGCAGTCGGCAATGTAATCCTCCAGCCCGAAGCGCTCGCTGAAGCCGGAGTGTTCGCCGGAGGTGATCAGGGTGGTGGCGTCGCGCTCGCGGATCCAGTCAAACACCCGGGTCAATTCCGCGCGCAGGCTGTTGCCCGGGGCGAAGCTCTCGTCCATGCCGTCGATGGCGTCCACCACCAGCCGCCGTGCGCCGAGGGCGTCCAGGGCGTAGCCGATGCGCGCGAGCAGCGCCGTCAGCTCGACCTCACCGCCGGAGACCAACTCGGAGCGATCGGGGCGCATGTCGAGGATGCGCCCCCGCCCCGCCGCCAGGTGCTCGTCCAGCGGGAAGCCGAGCGCGTGGGCGTGGCGCGTAAGGGCTTCCGGCGACTCGTCGAAGGTGGCCAGCACCGATGGCTCGCCCTGCTCCAGCCCGTGGCAGAAGAAGGTCAGCGCAATCGCCGTCTTGCCGGCCCCCGGGCCGCCGCGCAGCAACGTCGGCTGCCCCTCGGGTAGCCCGCCGTCGAGGATGAAGTCCAGACCCTGAATGCCAGTGGCCGCGGTCTGCGCCCCGCGCCGGGCGGCGCTGCTGCGCCGGGCGCGTTCGCTCGCGGAGGTGCTGCCTTGTGCCATGCCTTGCTCCGAGGTGGGCTGCCCGTCTGGCAGCGTGCCAAAAAGCGCCGACGGGGTCCAAGGCCGGCGCCGCGGCGTTTCAGCTGGAAGCAGAACCGGAGGAGCCAGCCGCCGCAGCCCCCGACTGCCCACCGCCACTGCCTGCGGAGGTGCCCGCCGATGACGCCGACTTGTCGCCGCTCTTGTCACTGCTCTTGTCGCTGCCGCCCTTGTCGGCGCCATTGCCGCCCCCCTCGGCGACGTTCTTGCGTTGGCCCGACTTGAAGTCGGTCTCGTACCAACCGCCGCCTTTCAGGCGGAACGCCGCCGCCGAGACCAGCCGCTTGAGCGACGCCTGGCCGCACTCGGGACAGTCGGTCAGCGGGCCGTCCGATACGGACTGGATGGCCTCGAGACGGTGGCCGCAGCCACAGCACTCATACTCGTAAATCGGCATCGATCCTCTCCCTCCTGGTCAACCACCCAAGCCGTGACGGCTTTTGAATGGGGACTGCCACGGCTGAAAACAAGGCCCGCCCGCTCAGCGGCAGAAGGGCCAGAACTGATACCACCGCCAGCACTGCAGCTCGTCCTCGCACTCGGCCAGCTGCTGCTCGTAGCGCCGGGCCCGGGACTCAACATTGCGGGCGACGCGCTGCAGGGTCGGCTTCTGGCGGTACGTGCCCCGCCGGTACCCGCCGTGCCCCTCGTGATAGGCCAGATACAGCCGCCTCGGGTCGTCCAGATCGACCCCGACCCGCTCCCGGGTGCGCTGGTTGTACCAGCCGATGAAATCCAGCGCGTCGCGCATCCGGGTCCGGTGGGCGTCCCAGTGAGCGGCATCCTCCCGATATTCGCCCCAGACCGGATCCTGCGCCTGTGCGTAGCCGTAGGCGGAACTCGGCCGGCGCCAGGGGATGATCCCGAGCAGCCGGCGCCGCGGCGGGCGGGCGTCGGCGATGAACGACGACTCCTGATGGACGAAGGCCATCTGGATGGGGATCGGCGTCCCCCAGCGCTCCTCGGAGCGCCGGGCGTGATCATACCACTCGGGGTTCTCCTCGAAGATGACGCAAATGTCGTCGATGTCCGATGGCTGCGGGCGATGGGCGCATCCGACCAGCACCACCAGCAGCACCGCAACCCCAAGGATCCGCAGGATTCGCCCTGGCGTCATGCCCGCCTCACGCGACCGGTGCTCAAAGAGGCGACAGGATACCCGATGTGGAGATCGGCGGGCGCAGGCTTTAGCCTGTCGGGCCATGAACGACGACCACACCGATCACCGCCCCGCGCTGCTGATCACCGGCTGTTCCAGCGGCATCGGCGAGACCGCTGCAGCGCACATGGCCCGGCGCGGCTGGCGGGTCTTCCCCAGCGCCCGCCGCAGCGAGGACGTGGCCCGCCTGCGCGAGGCCGGCTGGGAGGACGCCCTGGTGCTGGACCTGGCCGACAGCGCCTCCATCGAGGGCGCGGTGGAGCAGGTCGCCGAGCGCACCGGCGGGTGCATCGACGCCCTGTTCAATAACGGGGCCTATGGTCAGCCCGGCGCGGTGGAAGATCTCTCCCGGGCGACGCTGCGCGAGCAGCTCGAGACCAACCTGCTCGGCACCCACGAACTGACCACGCGGGTGCTGCCGTACATGCGCCGCCAGGGCCACGGGCGCATCGTGCAAAACAGCTCGGTACTCGGTTTCATCGCCCTGCCCTACCGCGGCGCCTACGTCTGCTCCAAGTTCGCCCTCGAGGGGCTCACCGACGCCCTGCGCCAAGAACTGCGCGGCAGCGGCATCCACGTGAGCCTGATCCAGCCCGGGCCCATCGCCAGCCGTTTTCGCGACAACGCCCACCGCGCCTTCCAGGCCCGGATCGATCCACAGAACAGCGCCCACGCTGCCACCTATCGTGCGGTGGAGCAGCGCCTGGCCGGCGCCGGCGCGTCGACGCCCTTCACGCTCGAAGCCGGGGCGGTGGCCGCCAAGCTGGTCCACGCCCTGGAGCACCCGCGCCCGAAGGCCCGCTACCACGTCACCGTACCCACCCACCTCTTTGCCGCCCTCAAGCGCCTGCTGCCCACGCGGTGGCTGGACCGGGTTCTGCTGGCGGCCACCGCCCCGGAGCGCCGCACCCGCTAACCGGGCTCAGACCACCTCGCCCTCGACCACCGGCTCGCCGCGCTCGAAGCGGAACGCGCCGTCTTGCACATCGACCCGGATGCGATCGCCCTGCCCGAAGTTGCCCTCGAGCATCTCCCGGGCCAGCGGGTTCTCGACCTCGTGCTGCAGGACCCGCTTGAGCGGGCGGGCGCCGTAGACCGGGTCGAAGCCCGCTTCGCCGATGCGGTCCAGGGCCGCTTCGCTGAGTTCGAGCGCCATGTCTCGCTCGGCCAGCCGCTCGCTGAGGTAGCGGACCTGGATGCTCGTGATGGCGCGGATCTGCTCCCGCGACAGCGGCCGGAAGACCACCACCTCGTCGATACGGTTGATGAACTCGGGACGGAAGTGGGTCCCGACGATGTCCATCACCGAGCTCTTCATCCGCTGGTAGTCCTCTTCCTCCTCCCCGGCCATGCTCTGGATGATCTCCGAGCCGAGGTTCGAGGTCATCACGATGACCGTGTTGCGGAAATCCACGGTGCGGCCGTGGCTGTCGGTCAACCGACCGTCATCGAGGACCTGCAGCAGGACGTTGAAGACGTCACCGTGGGCCTTCTCGACCTCGTCGAGGAGGATCACCGAGTACGGCTTGCGACGCACGTGCTCGGTGAGATAACCGCCCTCTTCGTAGCCGACGTACCCCGGCGGCGCACCGATCAGCCGCGCCACGGAGTGCTTCTCCATGAACTCGGACATGTCGATGCGCAGCATGGCCTCTTCCGTGTCGAACAGGAACTCGGCGAGCGCCTTGCACAGCTCGGTCTTGCCCACGCCGGTGGGGCCCAGGAAGAGGAACGAGCCATTGGGGCGGTTCGGGTCCGACAGCCCGGCCCGGGAGCGGCGGATGGCGTTGGCCACCGCGGCGATGGCCTCATCCTGGCCGACCACCCGCTCGTGCAGGGCCTGCTCCATGCGCAGGAGCTTGTCCCGCTCGCCCTCGAGCATCTTCGAGACCGGGATGCCGGTCCACTTGGAGACCACCTCGGCGACCTCCTCGTCGCTGACCCGGTTGCGCAGCAGCTTCATGTCGTACATGTCCGCCTGCGAGGCCATGTCCAGCTGGCGCTCCAGCTCGGGGATGCGCCCGTACTGCAGCTCGGACATGCGCTGCAGGTCGCCGGCGCGACGGGCGGTCTCCACCTCCTGGCGGGCGCGCTCAAGCTCCTCCTTGATCGACTGCGTGCCCTCGACCGCGGCCTTCTCGGAGTTCCAGATCTCCTCGAGGTTCCCGTACTCCTGCTCCAGCTCGTTGATCTCGTCCTCGAGGGTCGCCAGGCGCTTTCTGGAGGCGTCGTCCTCCTCGTTGCGCAGCGCCTCGCGCTCGATCTTGAGCTGGATCAGCCGGCGCTCGAGGCGATCCATCGACTCCGGCTTGGAGTCGATCTCCATGCGGATCCGCGACGCCGCCTCATCGACCAGGTCGATGGCCTTGTCCGGCAGGTTGCGATCCGTGATGTAGCGGTGCGAGAGCGTCGCCGCCGAGACGATGGCCGGGTCCGTGATCTCGACACCGTGGTGGACCTCGTAGCGCTCCTTGAGCCCGCGCAGGATGGCCACCGTGTCCTCGACGCTCGGCTCATCCACCTGGACCGTCTGGAAGCGGCGCTCCAGGGCGGCGTCCTTCTCGATGTTCTCGCGGTATTCGTTGAGGGTGGTGGCACCGATGCAGTGCAGCTCGCCCCGGGCGAGCGCCGGCTTGAGCATATTGCCGGCGTCCATGGCGCCTTCGGCCTTGCCGGCGCCGACGATGGTGTGGAGCTCGTCGATGAAAAGGATGACCTGCCCCTCCTGCTGACCGAGCTCCTTGAGCAGGGACTTGAGGCGTTCCTCGAAGTCGCCGCGGTACTTGGCCCCGGCGAGCAGTGCACCGAGGTCGAGGGAGAGCACGCGCTTGTTCTTCAGCCCTTCGGGCACCTCGGCGTTGACGATGCGCTGGGCCAAGCCCTCGACGATGGCGGTCTTGCCGGTGCCCGGCTCACCGATGAGCACCGGGTTGTTCTTGGTCCGGCGCTGGAGGACCTGCACCGTGCGCCGGATCTCGTCGTCGCGGCCGATGACCGGGTCGAGCTTGCCCTGCTCGGCGCGCTCGGTCAGGTCGATGGTGTACTTCTCCAGCGCCTGGCGCTGGTCCTCGGCGTTGGGATCATCCACCGCCTGGCCGCCGCGCACCTGCTCGATGGCCTGCTCAAGGGGCTCCCGCGCGGCACCGGCCTGCTCGAGGATCTTCGCCAGCCGGCTCTTGCCATCCTCGAGCACGGCGAGCACGAAGAGCTCGCTGGAGAGGTACTGGTCCTTGCGCTTCTGTGCGAGCTTGTCGGTGAGATTGAGCAGCCGCCCCAGCTCGTTGGACAGGTGCACCTCGCCGCCGGTGCCGGAGACCTGCGGCATCTGCTCGAGAGCCTCGCCGAGCTGCGAGCGCAGCTTGTTCAGGTTGACGCCGGCCTGCTGGAGCAGCGGACGCACGCCGCCGCCCTCCTGATCGAGCATGGCCAGCATCAGATGGACCGATTCGATGAACTGGTGGTCGCGCCCCACCGCCAGGCTCTGCGCCTCGGCGATGGCCATCTGGAATTTGGTGGTCAGCTTGTCCATCCGCATGTCTCTACCCCCTTGGCCGCATCACGGGCCGACAATCCGCTCCACCGCGCTGCGGCGGTGGCTGGTTTCTTGTCAGGATAGATGGGGCAGCGGCGACGGGTTTTCAATCCGGCGCGGGCAGGCCGGCGACACGGTTGCGGCCCTGGCGCTTGGCCTCGTAGAGGGCCAGATCGGCGGATTTCAGGACCTCCTCGACGGAGCCGCCGTCGAGCACGGCCACGCCGACGCTGGCGCTGAGGGCCACGGTCTCGCCTTCGTAGACCAGCTCCAGGGTCTCGATGCCATTGCGGATACGCTCGGCCAGGGTCCAGGCACCGGGACCATCGATCCCCACGGTGACAATGAAGAACTCCTCGCCGCCGGAGCGGATGAGCACGTCGGCGCGGCGGACGGTCTCGCGCAGCTGCGCAGCCACCCGCTGGAGCACCGTATCGCCGCCGAAGTGGCCGAGGCGGTCGTTGATCGCCTTGAAGTGATCCAGATCGACCACCAGCGCCGCCAGCGGCTGCCGCGTCCGCCGCGCTGTCTCGCCGAGCTGATCGGCGATCTCGTCGAGGTAGAGCCGATTGTGCAACCCGGTCAGCGGGTCGCGCCGGGCCCCTTCGCGGGCCTCGCGCAGCAGCTCCATCAGGTCCACGTTCTGGTTGACGCGGACGCTGAGCTCCTCCTCCAGGAAGGGGCGGGTCAGGAAGTCGTCGGCCCCGGCCTTGAGCAGCCGCGCGGAGAGCAGCCCCGAGCCGTGACTGGAGACACCGATGATCCCCAGCCGCGGGGCCGCGTGCCGGCGGCGCAGCTCGCGGATCAGGGTGATGCCGTCCATGCCCGGCATGTTCTGGTCGCAGAGCACCAGGCGGATGGTGGCGTCCTCATCCGAGGTGATCCGTTCCAGCGCCTCTTGGCCATTGCCGGACTGGTAGCAGCGGAACCCCCAGCGGCTGAGCAGGTGCACCAGGTACTCGCGGGCCGAGCGGGAGTCGTCGACCACCAGCACGCCGATGGACCGGTTGCGGTGGATGCGCTGCAGGGTACGCAGCACCGAGTCCACCGCGTCCGGGGCATCCTTGAGGATGTAGTCGCACACCCCGGCCCCCACCAGCTGATCGCGCAGGTCGTCCTCGATGGTGGCGGTCAGAACCACGGAGGGGATGTCGCGCTCCACCAGGTCCCCGACCACCTCGCCGCGCGGAGCATCCGGCAGGTCGAGATCGAGCACGGCGGCGACGATCCGTTCACCGTCATGCTCCAGCAGCTGCCGCGCGGCGGCGCGGCTGCCGGCGACCAGCGCCTTCAGCCCCAGGGCGTCCTCGATGCGCCCGGCCAACCAGCCGGCCACGGAGCGACTGTCCTCCACCACCAGGATGCGGCCGGCGGCGTACTGCTCCTCGGACATGCTCACGGCTCCTCTCGGTAGATCAGGCTCGCCATCCGGCCGGTGGATCCGTCCCGGCGATGGGAGAAAAAACGCGCCCGATCCGTGTGCGTGCACCAGCCGCCACCGTGGACCGATGTCACCCCGGCCTGCCGCAGGCGACTCCGAGCCAGGCTGTAGAGGTCAGCGTACCAGCGATCACCGGCCGCGGGGGTGAGCCCCTCGGCCGCAGCCGGATCCCGTGCGCGCAGCGCCTCGGCCACCTCCGGCCCTACCTCGAAGGCGTCGGGCCCGATGGCCGGCCCCAGCCAGGCGTGGAGTTCGCCGGCCGGCACCGGCAGCGCCGCCACCACGGCCTCGAGGATGCCCGCGGCGAGGCCCCGCCAGCCGGCGTGGGCGGCGGCCACCGCCCGCCCGTCCCCGGCGGCGAGGAGCACCGGCAGGCAGTCGGCGGTGAGCACGGCGCAAACCACGCCGGCGCGATCGGTCCAGGCCGCGTCGGCACGTGCGCCGGGGGCGACCCGGTGCGCGGCGACCACCTCGGTGCCGTGGACCTGCTCCAGCCACACGGGCTCGGCGGGCAGACCGGCGCGGGTGCGCAGCAGATGCCGATTGGCGGCCACGGCGGACGGGTCATCCCCGGTATGCTCGGCCAGATTGAGGCTGTCGCGCGGCGCGGCGCTGCAGCCGCCGCAGCGCAGCGTGCTCAGGGCCCGCACACCCTCCGGCGCCGGCCACCGGGGCTTGAAGAACAGGCCACCGTCCACCTCATCCATGGCGCAGGGCCTCCAGCAGGTGGTGCCAGTCCTCCGGCGGCGGCGCCTCCCAGTGCATGGTCTCGCCGGTGCGCGGGTGCTCGAGGCGCAGATGGCGGGCGTGCAGGGCCTGGCGGCGGAAGCCGTCGAGGACGGCGCGCAGGGTGTCGCTCGCGCCCCGCGGGTAAACCGGCCGACGGCCGTAGACGGGATCACCCACCAGCGGCAGCCGGACGTGCGCCAGGTGCACGCGGATCTGGTGGGTGCGGCCGGTCTCCAGTTCCACGTCGAGCAGGGTGTGGGCGCTGAAGCGCTCCGCGACCCGGTAATGGGTCACCGCCGGGCGACCGGTGGCCACCACGGCCATGCGTTTGCGGTCCCGGGGGTGGCGGGCGATGGGGGCGTCCACCCGCCCGCCGGCGGTGGGGCGGCCGACCACCACGGCCTGGTAGCCGCGCCCCACCGTGCGCGCCTGCAGCTGCGCGACCAGGGCATGGTGGGCGGCGTAGGTCCGCGCCACCACGAGCAGCCCCGAGGTCTCCTTGTCCAGCCGGTGCACGATGCCGGCCCGTGGCAGGGCTTCGAGCCCCGGATCGTGGTGGAGCAGCGCGTTGACCAGGGTGCCGCCCGGATTGCCGGCCCCCGGATGAACCACCAGCCCCGCCGGCTTGTCCACGACCAGCAGATCCCCGTCCTCGTAGAGCAGCCGCAGCGGGATGGGCTCCGGGGCCAGCGGGGTCTCCGGCTCGGGCTCGGCATCGACGTGGATTCGCTCGCCGGCGTAAACCGGATCGCGGGGACGGCGCACGGCGCCGTCGACGGTGATCCAGCCGGCCTTCACCCACTGCTGCAGGCGGCTGCGTGAATAATCGGGAAACAGGGCCGCCAGGGCCCGATCCAGACGCTGCCCGGCCAGTTCCTCGGGGACGTCGGCTTGGTGACGGGGTCGTTCCATACGTATAGTACGAGCCTTTGCTATCGCTACAATGACGGGCCTGCATCAGGCCGCGGAGTCACGGAAATCATGCACCGCATCCAGCGCTGGGCCACGATCGCCCTGGTGGCACTCTTTCTGGCCGGCTGTGCCGGCACCGACCCCGACGGGGCCGCCGAGCGCAGCGTCGAGGAACTCTACGCCGACGCCCGCAGCAGCCTGAGTTCCGGGAACTACTCACAGGCCGTGGAGCGCTTCGAGAACCTGGTGGCGCGCTACCCCTTCGGCGATCACGCGGTTCAGTCCCAGCTGATGATCATCTACGCCCACTACCTGGCTGGCCAGCACGAGTCGGCGATCGCCGCCGCGGAACGCTTCCAGCGCATGCATCCGCGCAATGAGCACGTCGCCTATGCACTTTACATGAGCGGCGTGGCACGGCAGGCCCAGGGGCCCGGCGGCCTCGGCGATCTGTTCAATGTCGACCCGAACTTGCGCGATCCCGAGCCCAAGCGCCGCGCCTTCGCCGACTTCCGCGACCTGACCGAGCAGTACCCGGACAGCGAGTATATCGATGACGCCACCGAGCGCATGGAGCAGATCCGCACGGCACTGGCCGAGCATGAACTCCACGTCGGGCGGTTCTACCTGGAGCGGGGCGCCTACATCGCCGCCGCCAACCGGGCGCGGACGATCATCGCCCGCTACCCCGGCACGCCGGCCGTGGGCGAGGCCATGGGGATGCTCGCCGAGGCCTACCGCAGCCTTGGCCTCGACCCCCTGGACGAGGACGTGGAGCGGGAACGGCGCGAGCGCCACGAGGTTCCCGCCCCGGAGTTCGGCGGGCGGTAGGCCGCACAGCGGCCCCCGCCCGGGGAACTAGATGGCGTTCTCGTCCTCTTCGCCGGTGCGGATGCGGATGACCCGCTCGACGTTGGTGACGAAGATCTTGCCATCACCGATCTTGCCGGTCTGGGCCGCCTGGGTAATAGCCTCGACGCAGCGGTCGACATCGGCATCCGCCACGACGACCTCGAGACGCATCTTGGGCAGGAAGTCGACCACGTACTCGGCGCCCCGATACAGCTCGGTGTGCCCCTTCTGACGGCCGAACCCCTTGACCTCGGTGACGGTCATGCCCGTGATCCCGATGTCCGAGAGGGCCTCCCGGACGTCGTCGAGCTTGAAGGGTTTGATGATCGCCTCGACTTTCTTCATGGGAGCAGCTCCTTGGGGTGGGGCGCGGTTCGGTTTGATTTTCCAGATTCAGGACTCAGTTATCAGGATAGCGTGGGCCAGTCCCCACAGCCCTGACAACCGGACCAGCCCGAGGTAATCGGGTAACGCCGGTCACGCCCGAAGGCGCGCCGGGTCACCTTCACCCCGGGGGCCGCCTGGCGGCGCTTGTACTCGTTGCGGTAAAGCAGCCGGATGACCCGGCAGAGTTCCGCCTCGTCCAGCCCATCGACACGGATCTCGTGCTCGGCGGCGTCGGCCTCCAGGTACTGGCGCAACACGGCATCGAGGACCGGATACGGCGGCAGGCTGTCACTGTCACGCTGATCGGCGCGCAGCTCGGCGGTGGGCTCGCGCTCGATGATGGCCTGCGGCACGGTGGGCCCGAGGCTGTTGCGGTAGGCGGCCAGGCGGTAGACATCGGTCTTGTAGACGTCCTTGAGCGGGGCAAAACCGCCGCACATGTCGCCGTACAGGGTCGCATACCCCACGGCCAGCTCACTCTTGTTACCGGCTGCCAGCAGCATGAGCCCGAGCTTGTTGGACAGCGCCATCAGGCAGTTGCCGCGGATCCGCGCCTGGATGTTCTCCTCGGTGGCGTCCGCCGGGCGCCCGGCGAAGGCCGGCGCCAGGGCCTGCTCGTATTCGGCGAAGAGCGACTCGATGGGGATGCTCCGGTAGTCCAGTCCGAGCGTCTGCGCTGCCGCGCGAGCGTCTTCCAGGCTGCGCTCGGCGGTGTAGCGGGTGGGCATCATCACCGCCAGCACCTGCTCCCCGCCCAAGGCGTCGGCGGCCACCGCAGCCACCAGGGCCGAGTCGATGCCGCCGGAGAGCCCGAGCACCACGCCGGAGAAGCCGTTGCCACGGACATAGTCGGCGGTGGCCCGGACCAGCGCCTGGTAGATCGCCGGCGGCCCGGTGGTGCGCTCGGCGCATTCGCCGCGCAGCGCCCCGCCCTGCCAGTCGAGGGGGTGGAGCCCGTCGGCGAACGCCGGCGCCCGGGCAGTGACCGCACCGGTATCGTCCAGTGCGAAGGAGCTGCCATCGTAGACGACCTCGTCGTGGCCACCGACCAGGTTGGCGTAGAGCAGCGGGATCCCGGTCTCCGCCACGCGGCGGGCCGCCACCTCCTCGCGCTCGGCCTGCTTGCCGTCGTGGAACGGCGAGGCGTTGATGCTGATCAGCAGCTCGGCGCCGGCGCCGGCGGCCTCGGCGGCCGGTGTGGCCGCCCAGATGTCCTCACAGATGGTGACCCCGATGCGCCGGCCGGCGACCTCGACCAGGCAGGGGGCGTTTCCGGCGCGGAAGTGGCGGTTGTCGTCGAAGACGCTGTAGCTCGGCAGGCAGCGTTTGTAGGCCACTTCGGCCTCGGCGCCGTCGGCGAGGACCACGGCGGCGTTGCGCACCACGCCGTGGCGGTGGAGCGGCGTCCCCACCACCGCGGTAATCCCGGTGCACGCCGCAGCGATCCGGCCGAGCGCCCGCTCGACGGCGGCATGGAAGTCGCTGCGCAGCAGCAGGTCGTCGGGCGGGTAGCCGGTCACCGCCAGCTCGGGGAAGACCACCAGATCGGCGCCGAACTCATCCCGCGCCCGGCCGATGGCGTCGATGATGCGCGCGGCATTGGCGTCGATGGCGCCGACGGGGAAGGCCAGCTGGGCGGTAACGATACGCACGGTGCGCCTCAGCCTGCCGTCAGCTGCCGAATGCGTTCGCCGATCTCCGTCGGCGAGCGCACCGTGGCCACGCCGGCGGCCTCGAGGGCCGCGAACTTGTCGTCCGCCGTCCCCTTGCCGCCGGAGATGATCGCCCCGGCGTGACCCATGCGCTTACCCGGCGGCGCAGTCACCCCGGCGATGTAGGCGACCACCGGCTTGCTCATGTGGTCACGAATGAACGTCGCCGCCTCCTCCTCGGCGCTGCCGCCGATCTCGCCGACCATGACCACGCCGTCGGTGGCCGGGTCAGCCTCGAACTGCGCCAGGCAGTCGACGAAAGACCACCCCTGGATCGGGTCGCCACCGATACCGACACAGGTCGACTGCCCCTGCCCGGTGTCCGAGGTCTGCTTGACCGCCTCGTAGGTCAGGGTCCCGGAGCGGGAGACGATGCCGATTCGCCCGGGCAGGTGGATGTGCCCGGGCATGATGCCGATCTTGCACTGGTCCGGGGTGATGATCCCGGGACAGTTGGGCCCGATCAGGGCCACGTCCTCGCCCCGCAGGGCCTCCTTGACGTGCAGCATGTCGAGCACCGGGATGCCCTCGGTGATGCAGGCGATCACCCGGATGCCGGCGTCGGCGGCCTCAAGGATGGCATCGGCGGCGAAGGGCGCCGGGACGTAGATGACCGAGGCGTCGGCGCCGGTCTCGGCCACCGCCTCGCGGACCGTATCGAACAGCGGGCGGTCCAGGTGTGTGCCGCCGCCGCGCCCCGGGGTCACGCCGCCGACCACCTGGGTGCCGTAGGCGATGGCCTGCTCGGCGTGGAAGGTCCCCTGCTTGCCGGTGAACCCCTGGACGAGCACCCGGGTGCTCTGATCGACGAGAATGCTCATGTTCTGCTCCTCTCTTGACCTGGGGATCAGGCCGCGTCACCGGCGATGTCGACGATCTTGGCGGCGGCGTCTGCCAGGTCGTCGGCGGGGATGAGGTCGAGCCCGCTGTCGGCGAGGATCTGCTTGCCCTGCTCGACGTTGGTGCCCTCGAGCCGGACGACCACTGGGACGTCGACCCCGACGTCGTGGACGGCGGCCACGATGCCCTCGGCGATCATGTCGCAACGCACGATCCCGCCGAAGATGTTCACCAGGATCCCCTCCACCGAGGGGCTGGAGAGGATGATCTTGAAGGCCTCGGCCACCCGATCGGCGTTGGTGCCACCGCCGACGTCGAGGAAGTTGGCCGGCGAGCCGCCGTGGAGCTTGATCACGTCCATGGTGGCCATGGCCAGGCCCGCGCCGTTAACCATGCAGCCGATGTTGCCGTCCAGGGTGATGTAGTTGAGGCTGTGCTCGGCGGCCCGGACCTCGGTCTCGTCCTCTTGGGTCAGATCGCGCATGTCCTGAATCTGCGACTGCCGGCCGATCTCCACGGCATTGTCGTCGACGGTCACCTTGGCATCCAGGGCCAGCAGCCGCCCCTCGCCGGTGACGATCAGCGGGTTGATCTCGACCAGCGACAGGTCCCGCTCCAGGAACAGACGGTAGACCCCCTGCATCATCCGCGTCAGCTCCCCCACCTGCGCCTTGTCCAGGCCGAGGGCGAAACCCAGCTGCCGGCACTGGTACGGCTGCAGCCCGGCGGCCGGGTGGACCCGCACGGTGTGGATGCGCTCGGGCTCGCTGGCCGCCACCTCCTCGATGTCCATACCGCCGGCGGCCGAGGCCATGAAGACCACGCGCTGGCTGGACCGATCGATCAGGGCGCCGAGGTAGAGCTCACGGGCGATCTCCAGCCCCTCCTCGACCAGCAGGGCGTGGATCGGCTGACCGCGATCGTCGGTCTGGTGGGTCACCAGGCGCTCGCCGAGCAGTGAGTCCGCGTAGCGCTCGATCTCGTCGGTCTTCCGGAGCACCCGGACCCCTCCGGCCTTGCCCCGTCCGCCGGCGTGGACCTGGGCCTTGACCACCCAGGCCGAGCCACCGAGGCGCTCGGCGGCGGCGCGGGCCTCGGCGCTGGAGCGCGCCACATACCCGCGGGGGATGGCGATCCCCGCCTCGGTGAAGAGGTGCTTGGCCTGGAACTCGTGCAGATTCATTGAACAGCTCCTCCCATGGGGTCGCGGTCGCCGGGCGGTCGATTATAGTGGTTCAGCGACCCGCGCTTTTCAAAACCGTCCGGCCGTGCCAACTTGGTTGGCCGCGCGCCCGGGCCTCTGCGCCCGAGGGCTCAAGGTAATCACGGAAAAGCACGTGCATGCTAGGCCAGATCCTTCTTGTCATCCTGCTCATCCTCGCCTGGATCGGTGCGCGCAGCCTGCTTCAGAAACGCCTGCGCGATGATGGCGAGGGACAGCGCAACCAGGGCGGCGGCGACGGCGGGCGCACCGAGGAGATGGTGCGCTGCGCCCGATGCGGCGTCTTCCTGCCGCGCTCGACCGCCTATCCCCGCGACGGCGCCTACTACTGCTCGCCGGAGCACCGTCGGCTGGGACGGGATGACCACCCGTCGGCCAGTTCCGGCCGCGACCGGCGGGGGTAGCGCGACGGGCAGGCCGGGGCGGCCTGATCCCCCGGCCCGGCCGGCGAAGGCCGGGCCGGCTCGGGCGGCGCCGGTCACTCGGCACACAGGCCGGTGGCCACGTCCGCCAGTTCGCCTGGATCGCAATCCCACCCCCAGGCGCCCTGATCGTCCTCCTGGCCAGTGAAGGTCACCGACTCGCCGGCCAGTTCGGTGTTGACCCCCTCGTCGGCGAACTGCATGGACACATCCACCGTGTCCCCGCCGGCGGAGACGTCGATGGCATTGACGTAGTCGCCACCATCGGCCCCCAACAGCTCCTCGATGCGTTCGGCGTCCAGCCCGTCGGGGCCACGCAGATGGACCTCGGAGTCCACCGCCGTACGCACACCGGAGAAGAGGGTCAGGGCCTCGGCGAACTGGGTGCGGGCGACGTAGTTCTGGTACTGCGGGACCGCGATGGCGGCCAGCATGGCGATGATCGCCACCACGATCATCAGCTCGATGAGGGTGAAGGCGGCGCAGAGCCGGCGCCGCTGGATACGCGATTGCATGGCTCACCTCCCTGTGAGTCCGGAAAAAGTGCGTTTGAACGGATCAGTCCGTGCCGCCGGCGGTCAGGCGGCGGATCACGCAGCCCGGGGCCGATGGCCAGGACGCCGCGCAGGTTGTAACGTGCCGGGTGAAACCTCGCCACGACGGGCCCGGAACCATGCGCCGATTCGTGCTCGATACCAGCGTCTTCACCAACCCCGACGTCTACCTGCGCTTCGATGAGGAGCCGATGCAGGCCATCTCGGTCTTCCTCGGGCTCGCCCGGCGCGCCGACGCCGAGTTCTACATGCCGGGGCCGGTCTATCAGGAGCTGTGCAACCTGCGCTCGATGGACATGATCGGCGCCGAGTTCGAGACCGAGGTGCACATCCGCTCGCCCCGGCGTTTCTCGATGACCATCCCCTCGGAAGTGCTCTACGAGTTCATCGAGGAGGTGCGCACGCGCATCCAGCGGGGCCTGCGCATCGCCGAGGAGCACGCCCGGCAGGCCGGCCAAGCGGAATCGCTGCCGCCGGAGCTGATCACCCAGCTGCGCGAGCGCTACCGCGAGGCTATGCGCCGCGGGATCCTCGACTCGCGGGAGGACATCGACGTGGTGCTGCTCGCCTACGAGCTGGACGCCACCCTGGTCTCCGCCGACGAGGGGATGCGCAAGTTCGCCGAGCGGATCGGCATCAAGCTGGTCAATCCGCGCTACCTGCGCGGGGTGATGCAGAACCTCGCCGGCGAGGAGCCCAGTCACACCGCCCCCGACGGCCCCGACCAACCGACCGGGTAAAGCCCGGCGGCCTGGCAGCGGCGAAAGGAGCTGTAGCGCCACCCCTCGGGACGGCCGGCGAGCCCGCGGCGCACCGGCTCCCAGTGGATCTCGTCGAGGGCCTCGCGCCACCGGTCCGGCTCCACCTCCCACCAGTGCACACCGGGCTGCCAAAGCCGCCCGCGGGGCAGCCCCGGCCAGTTGCGCAGGTGGCGGGTGCAGTGGGCCTTGGCCGCCTGCCAGCGGGGCCGCGGGTCCGGGTCATCCCGGGGCAGGCGCCACAGGCCGTGGACGGCGTCGGGCAGGACGACGGCGGCGTCCCAGGTCAGCGGACGGCGCCGGGCCACCTGGCGGAAGGCGGTGCGCAGCCGTTGCACGGCCTCGGGCCGGGCCAGCCACGGGTGGTTGCCGTGCGTGGTCAGGCAGAAGCGGACGCACCGCTCCTGCCGGCTCACCTCCTGGTGCATGCGCGCTCCTCCCTGAACGCGTTGTCTCCTGCTTATCGTGCCAGCCCGCCGCCGGCTGTCAATCGGCCGGGGCACAGCGGCGCGCGTCGCTGGCAGCCGGCGGCGGCTCGGTTATCATGGCGCCTTTTCCACGGCACCGAGGTTTCACGAGAGATGGTCAGTGAGTCGATCCCGCAGCGCATCGCCCAGGAGCTGGGCGTGGGCAACCGGCAAGTCGAGGCCGCCATCGAGCTGCTCGACGGGGGCGCCACCGTCCCCTTCATTGCCCGCTACCGCAAAGAGGTCACCGGCGGCCTCGACGACAGCCAGCTGCGTTCGCTCGAGGAGCGGCTGACCTACCTGCGGGAGCTCGACGAGCGCAAGGAGACGGTGCTCAAGGCCATCGACGAGCAGGGCAAGCTCACCGACGAGCTGGCCGAGGCGATCCGCGCCGCCGAGACGAAGACCCGCGTCGAGGACCTCTACCGCCCCTACCAGAAGAAGCGCCGCACCAAGGCGCAGATCGCCCGCGAGGCCGGGCTGGAGCCGCTAGCCGACAGCCTGCTGGCCGATCCGTCCCTCGTCCCCGAGGAGGCGGCGGCCCCCTACGTCACCGGCCCCGCCGAGGAGGGGCAGGAGACCCCGGCCGTGGCCGATGTCGACGCTGCCCTCGACGGCGCCCGGCAGATCCTCATGGAGCGCTTCGCCGAGGACGCCGATCTGCTCGAGGAGCTGCGCGACTACGGCTGGCGCAAGGGCTACCTGCTCAGCCGCGTGGCCGCGGGCAAGGAGAAGGACGGCGCCCGCTTCCGGGACTACTTCGAGCACGCCGAACCGCTGCGCAAGATCCCCTCCCACCGCGCCCTGGCCATGCTGCGCGGGCAGAGTGAGGAGATCCTGCGGCTGGAGATCGCCTGGTCCGACGCCGAGGCGCGCGGCGAGAGCGACGAGCCGAGCGTCGGCGAGGCCGCCATCGCCCGGCGTTTCGGCATCGCCGACCGGGGTCGGCCGGCCGACGCCTGGCTGGCGCGCACCGTGCGCCTGGCCTGGCGGGCGAAGCTCTCCACCCACCTGGACCTGGCGCTCAAGCGCCAGCTGCGCGAGCAGTCCGAGGAGGAGGCGATCCGAGTCTTCGGCGCCAACTTGGAGGACCTGCTGCTGGCCGCACCGGCGGGCCCGCGCCCGACCATCGGCCTCGACCCGGGGCTGCGCACCGGGGTCAAGGTAGCGGTCATCGACGCCACCGGCGCCGTGGTCGAAACCGCCACCATCCACCCCTTCACCAGCCGCAACAAGGACCCCGAGGGCTCGCTGAAGACCCTGGCCGAACTCGCCCGCAAGCACCAGGTGGGGCTGGTGGCCATCGGCAACGGCACCGCCTCCCGCGAGACCGACGCCCTGGTCGGCGAGCTGATCAAGCGCCACCCGGAGCTGGGCCTGCACAAGGTGGTGGTCTCCGAGGCCGGCGCCTCGGTCTACTCCGCCTCGGAGAACGCCTCGCGGGAACTGCCGGATCTGGACGTCTCGCTGCGCGGCGCGGTCTCCATCGCCCGGCGCCTGCAGGACCCCCTGGCCGAGCTGGTGAAGATCGAGCCCAAGTCCATCGGCGTCGGCCAGTACCAGCACGACGTCAACCAGAGCCACCTCGGGCGCAAGCTCGATGCGGTGGTCGAGGACTGCGTCAACGCCGTCGGCGTGGACGCCAATACCGCTTCGGCGCCGCTGCTCGCCCGCGTCTCCGGCCTGGGTCCGGGCCTGGCCGAGAAGATCGTCCAGCACCGCTTCGACAACGGCCGCTTCCGCACCCGCAAGGACCTGCAGGAGGTGCCCCGGCTCGGTCCGAAGGCTTTCGAGCAGGCCGCCGGCTTCCTGCGCATCCCCCAGGGGGACAACCCGCTGGACGCCTCCGCCGTCCACCCCGAGGCCTACCCGGTGGTGGAGCGGATCTGCGCCGAGACGGGCCGCAGCGTGGGCGATCTGATCGGCGATGAGGGCTTTCTGACCACCCTCGATCCGAAGGCCTACACCGACGAGCGCTTCGGCGAGCCGACGGTCCGCGACATCCTCGGCGAGCTGGCCAAGCCCGGCCGCGACCCGCGCCCGGAGTTCCGCACCGCGGCCTTCCGCGAGGGGGTGGAGAAGATCGACGACCTGGAGCCGGGGATGGTCCTCGAGGGCACGGTGACCAACGTCGCCAACTTCGGCGCCTTCGTCGATATCGGCGTCCACCAGGACGGGCTGGTGCACATCTCGGCGCTCGCCCACGAGTTCGTCCGCGATCCGCGCGACAAGGTCCGCACCGGCGATGTGGTCCAGGTGAAGGTCATGGAGGTGGACCTGGAGCGCCGGCGCATCGGCCTGTCCATGCGCCTTGATGACGACCCCAACGCCGAACAGCCCGATGGCGGCCGCAAAGCCGCTGCGGGCAAGGGTGCCGCCGGCAAGGGCGGCGGCGGGGGCCGGGGCAAGGGCGCCGGCAAAGGCGGGAAACGGGGCAAGAAGCCGGAGAAGGCCGAGCCGGCGGCCAATACCGCCCTGGCCGAGGCCTTCCGCAAGGCGCGCTCCTGAGCG
>NZ_JAJNQP010000021.1:0-41684 GCF_022227985.1 Halorhodospira sp. M38 | reverse complement strand
GTGGAACGCCGCTGCCTCGGAGACCTCCTGCAGGCCGCACTCCCTGGGGATCGGGGGCGGGGCGCCGGCGAGCACCTCCAGGACGGTCCGGACGCCGCCGGCGAGGGCTTCCAGGTGGTAGCCCCCCTCCAGCACAAAGGTCAGTCGGCCCTCGCAGTGCCGGTCGGCGATCCCTTGAACCACACCGGTCAGGGCGCCGAAGCCGGCGAAGGTGGCGTTGAGGGCCAGGTCGAACTGGTGTGCGTCGAAGCCGGCCGAGACCAGCACCAGGTCCGGCTGGAACCAGTCCGCTGCCGGCACCAGGATGTCGTTGAAAGCGCTGATCAGGGCCGCATCACCGGCGCCCGCCGGCAACGGGACGTTGACGATGGTGCCTTCGCCCAGCCCTGCGCCCACCTCGGCGAGGTTGCCGCTGCCCGGGTAGAAGGGGGCGGAGCGGTGGGTGTCGAAGAGCATGACATCCGGATCGGCGAAGAAGATCTCCTGGGTGCCGTTGCCGTGGTGGGCGTCCCAGTCGATGATTAGTACGCGGTTGCAGCCGAGTTCTGCCTGGGCGTGCGCTGCGGCGACCGCGACGTTGTTGAAGAGGCAGAAGCCGCGGGCGCGGGTCGGTTCGGCGTGGTGCCCGGGCGGGCGGACGAGGGCGAATGAGCTGCGGGTCTCGCCGCGTACCACTGCCTCGACGGCAGCGGTGGCGGTGCCGGCAGCGACCATGGCGGCCTCGAGGCTGCCCGGTGAGACGGCCGTGGTATCCACGTCCACCCATGCGTTCTGGCCGCGCAGTCCGGTGATGGTGTCCAGAAAAGAGGCGGTGTGCACACGACCCAGTTCGGTCAGGGTGGCGGCACGGCCGGCCTGGAAGTGGAGTCCGGGCACTGCGGCGTGTTCCAGCGCGTCCAGGACGGCGCGGACACGCCCCGGGTGCTCCGGGTAGGCCCACTTCAGGCCCGAGCCGCCGAGGAGCTCGCGCACCCGGCGATCAAGCCGTCCGGGCAGGAACGCAGCCCCGACGTCCGGGTGGTGCTGCAGCACCCGGTCGTCGTAGAAGAGCGTGACCCGTCTTTGCTCGTGGGCCGCCGCCGGCAAAGGGGCCGAAGCGGTGCCGATCTTGCGAGTGGTCATAGGAGCAGTATATGACCAGCGAGCGGCGGGCGTTGGGACAGCGCGGCCGGCGTGAGGTCGGCTCAGAAGGGCCACACCCACGGGATCACGGCCAGCGCTACGGCGCCGGTGACCAGGTTCAGCGGCAGGCCGGCGCGCAGGTAGTCGGTGAAATGGTAGCCGCCGGGGCCGTAGACCATCAGGTTGGTCTGGTAACCCATGGGAGTGGCGAAGCTCGCCGAGGCGGCCAGCATGATGGCCACGGCGAAGGGGATGATGCTCACCCCCAGGTCGCCGGCTACGGAGCCGGCGATGGGCACCATGAGCACCGCTGCTGCGTTGTTGGTGATCACCGCCGTGAACAGCGCCGTGACCAGGTAAATCACCGCCAAATTCAGCCATGGGCCGTCGCCGGCGAGCTGCAGTAGGGCGCCGGCGACGGTGTGGGCCAGGCCGGTCTGCTCCATGGCTGCGCCAATGCCGAAGGCGGCGGCGATGGTCAGGATCACCGACCAGTCGATGGCCTGTCGGGCGGTGTTGATGGTCAGGCAGCGGGTGGCGAGCAGTGCCGCGCCGGCGGCCAGGGCGCCCTCGAGCATGGACAGCCAGCCGACGCCGACGACACCGAGCATCGTGCCGAGGATCCCCAGCGCCACCCAGGCCCGGTCGTGGCGGGGCACGGCGGAGCCCTCGATGGCGCGGACCAGGAGGAAGTCACGGGCGTTGCGCTGGCGCTCGACGAAGCCCTCGCCGGCCTCGATCAGGAGGGTGTCGCCGGGGCGCAGGACGATGTCACCGATCTTGCCGTCGACCCGCTCGCCATTGCGGGCGACGGCGATGACCACGGCGTCGTAACGGGTGCGGAAGCGGCCGTCGCGTACGGTGCGATTGGCCACCGGGCAGGTCTCCGAGACCACCACCTCGACCAGGCGGCGGTCCGAGCGTCGGCCATCGAGTTTAAAGACCTGGTCGGTGGCCGGCTTCACGCCGCGGATCTTCTGTAGCTCCACCACTGAGTCCACTACCCCCACGAAGACCAGCCGGTCGCCGCCGTGCAGCTTCTCGCGAGGTGAGACCGCCGGGAGGATCTCGCCGCCGCGGTCGATCTCCATCAGGTAGCACCCGGGTAAATGGCGTAGGCCAGCGCGCTCGATGGTCCGGCCCACCAGGGGACCGTTGGCCTCGACGATCATCTCGACGGTGTACTGGCGTGGATCCTCCAGGGCCTCTGCGGCCGGGCGACGATCCGGGAGCAGCCAGCGGCTGGTGGCGAACATAAAGGCCAGCCCCGCGATGAGCACCGGCACGCCTACCCAGGCCAGCTCGAAGAGCATCAGGCCGTCGCCGGTGCGCTCCTCCAGGGCGCCGTTGACCACCAGGTTCGTGCTGGTGCCGATCAGGGTACAGGTGCCGCCGAGCATGGCGGCGTAGGAAAGCGGCAGCAGTAGCTTCGACTCCGCCAGGTTGTGCTTGCGTGCCCAATCCCCCACCGCCGGGATGAGCATGGCCACCACCGGGGTGTTGTTGAGGAACGCCGAGAAGCCGGCCACCGGCAGGGTGAGGCGGCGCTGGGCGTCGAACAGCGAACGCGGCCGGCCCAGCATGCGGGTGCTGATCCACTGCACCCCGCCGGTCTCGCGGATGCCGGCGACCACTACGTAGAGGGTGGCTACGGTCAGTACGCCCGGGTTGGAGAGGCCCTCGAAGGCTTCTCTGGGCCCGATCACGCCGCTGACCAGGAGCACGGTCACCGCCCCGAGGAAGGCCATATCCGGTGCCAGGCGGGTGGTGATCAGGCTGGTCAGCAGGGCGACGACGACCACGGCCGTCAGGTACGCCTCCCAGCCCATGACTAGATCGCCCCGCGCTGCCGGAGGGCCTGCAGGAGGTGTTCGGTGGCGGTCTCGACGCTGTCCCGGTCGGTGTCGATGATCAGGTCCGGGTCGTCCGGCGCCTCGTAGGGGTCGTCGATGCCGGTCATGTACTGGATCTCGCCGCGCCGGGCGCGGGCGTAGAGGCCCTTGGGGTCGCGCTGTTCGCAGGTGGCCAGGGTGGCGCGCACGTGGACCTCGAAGAAGCGCTCGGGGCCGACGGTCTCGCGAACCTGCTGGCGGTCTTCGCGGTACGGGGAGATAAAGGCCGTGACCACGATCAGTCCAGCGTCGAGGAGCAGGCGGGTGACCTCGCCGATGCGCCGGATATTCTCCCGACGCCCCTGGGGGGAGAGGTCCAGGTCGTGGTTGAGGCCGTGGCGGATGTTGTCGCCGTCGAGCAGGAAGCTGTGGTGGCCGCGCTGGTGCAGGGCCTGTTCCAGGGCGTTGGCCAGGGTCGACTTGCCGGACCCGGAAAGGCCGGTGAGCCAGACCACCACAGGCCGCTGCCCGAGGGCCGCGGCGCGGTCCTCGGGCAGGATGCGGGTGGGGTGCCAGATGACTTCGGGTTGTTCCGGCATGGCGGCGATCGCAGGCTCAGACGAAGGTGAGCCAGTCCGTGTGCGTCGAATCGCGGCCCTCTACCAAATCGAAGTAGCGTGATTGCAGGCGTTCGGTGATGGGGCCGCGGTGCCCGGGGCCGATGGTGCGGCCGTCGAGCTCGCGGATCGGTGTGACCTCGGCGGCGGTGCCGGTGAAGAAGGCCTCGTCGGCGATGTAGACCTCGTCGCGGGTGATCCGCCGCTCGCGCACCTCGATGCCCTCCTCGGCGGCCAGGCGCAGGATGGTGTCCCGGGTGATGCCCTCCAGCGCCGAGGTGAGCGCCGGGGTGTGGAGCACGCCATCGCGGACCATGAAGAAGTTCTCGCCGGAGCCCTCGCAGACGAACCCGTCCACGTCGAGCAGCAGGGCCTCATCGCAGCCGGCGCGGGCGGCCTCCTGCACGGCAAGCATCGAGTTCATGTAGTTGCCGTTGGCCTTGGCGCGGCACATGGCGATGTTCACGTGGTGGCGGGTGAACGAGCTGGTCTGGACGCGGATGCCCCGCTCCCGGCTCTCGTCGCCGAGGTAGGCGCCCCACTCCCAGGCGGCGACCATGGTGTGCGTGCGCAGCCCGTCGGCGTGCAGCCCCATCCCCTCGGAGCCGTAGAAGGACATGGGCCGGATGTAGGCGCTGGACAGGCCGTTGCGGCGGACCGCATCGATGCACGCCTGGTTGATCGTCTCGGGCGTGTGGGCGATCTCCATGCCGAGGATCTTGGCGGAGTTGAACAGCCGCCGGGTGTGCTCGTGCAGGCGGAAGATCGCCGGCCCCTGATCGGTGGTGTAGGCCCGCAGCCCTTCGAAGACGCCCATGCCGTAGTGCAGGGTGTGGGTCAGGCAGTGGACCCGGGCCTCGCGCCAGGGCAGCATCTCACCATCGAGCCAGATGGAACCGTCGCGATCGGCGAAGGACATGGAATGAATCTCCGTCGGTAGTCATCGGGACCTGGGTGCAGCGCCGCAGTTTGCCATACTTGCCCGGCCGATGCCGCCCGCTGCCGGCGCGAAGGCGCCTTTAACCCTCCATGATCCGCTCCCAGATTCCGCTTACGGCCGCCCGCTCGTCGGCGAGCTCCTCGCTGTCGACCGCGGCGTCCTGATCCTGCAGGGCGAGCTGGTGGACGCGGCGCCGGTAAGCGCGGTAGGCGCCGGCCAGGCGGTTGGCGTCCGCCTCGTCCAGCCGACCGGCCCGGGCGAGCTCGCGCAGCAAGCGGATGTTGTCCGGGTAGCGGGTCAGCTCTGGGTGGTCGTGGGCGGCGTCGAGGACGCCGTACTGGACGATGAACTCGATATCGGTCAGCCCGCCGCGGTCGTTCTTGAGGTCGAAGCGCCCGGCGCGGCGACTGCCTTTCTCCTTGCGCTGGCGCTCGCGCATGCCGGCGACGGCCTCGCGCAACGCCGCCGTGTCGCGTCCCTGGCAGAGCACCTCGGCGCGGATCCGCTCGAACGCCTCGCGTGGTCCGGGGTCGCCGGCGACGCCGCGGGCCCGCACCAGGGCCTGGTGCTCCCACGTCCAGGCACCCTCGTGCTGATACTGGCGGAAGGCGTCCAGGGTGGTGCTCATCAGTCCGGCATTGCCCGACGGGCGCAGTCGGGTGTCGACCTCGTAGACGATGCCCCCGGGGGTGACGGTGTTGAGGACGTGGACCACGCGCTGGGCCAATCGGGCGAAAAAGACCTGGTTGTCGATGGACCGCTCGCCGTCGGTATGCTGCGCCTCGCCGCGGCTGTCGTGGAGGAAGACCAGATCCAGGTCGGATCCGTAGCCCAGCTCCAGGCCGCCGAGCTTGCCGTAGCCGGCCACGGCGAACCCGGCCTCGCGGCGCTTGCCGTCATCGGTGCACATGGGCCGGCCGTGGCGGTGGACCAGGTGGGCGCGGCAGATGGATACCGCTCGCTCCAAGGCGGTCTCGGCGATCTGGGTGAGGTAGTCGCTGACCACCATCAGCGGTGCGGCGCCGGAGACATCGGCGGCCGCCACCTTGAGTTGGTTGGCCTGTTTGAACTGGCGCAGCGCCTCCATCTGCTGCTCAAGATCGTCCTCGGCGACACGCCGCAGCCGGGCGTCGAGGTCCGCTTCCAGGGCTTCGCGCCCGAGGGGCTCGTAGAGGGTGCGGGGGTCGAGGAGTTCGTCGAGCAGCAGCGGGTGTGCCGCCAGGAAGCGCGCCACCCACGCCGAGGCGTCGCAGAGCTGGACCAGCTGCGAGAGCGCCATGGGGTGCTCGACCAGCAGGGCCAGGTAGGCGGTGCGCCGGGCCACCGTCTCGATCAGGTCGAGGATCCGCTCCAGGGCCAGATCCGGGCGGCGGGCGCGCACGCAGGCGTTGACGACCAGGGGCATCAGCCGGTCCAGGCGGTGGCGGCCGCGGGCCGACAGCGCGCGCACCTCGGCGCCCTCGCGAAGGCGCTCAAGGCGTCGGGCGAGGTGTCCGGGCTCGGGGAAGCCAAGACCGTGAAGCCGTTCGGCGGCCTCATCGGGGTCCAGGTGGCCGTTCCACAGCAACTCGGCGGGGTCCTCGTCGCCCTCGGCGTCCTCGGCCTGCGGGGCGGCGAAGACTTGGTCGAAGTGGTCGTGGATGTGCCGCCGGGTCGTTTCGAGCTCCGCCTCGAAGGTGTCGGCGTCGTCGTAACCGGCGGCCAGCGCCACCCGGGTACGGCCGATGGGGTCCTCGGGCACGGTGTGGCTCTGCTCGTCGGCGAGCATCTGCACGGCGTTTTCGACCCGGCGCAGGAACCGGTAGCCGCCGCGCAGCTCCTCGACCGCGTGCTCGGGCAGCAGCTGCTGATCGGCGATGGTCTCGAGGGTGGTCATCAGCCGCCGCGAGCGCAGCGCCGGATCGCGGCCGCCGCGGATCAGCTGGAAGGCCTGGGTAACGAACTCCACCTCGCGGATGCCGCCCAGGCCGGTCTTGATGTTGCGTGCCGTCCCGCGACGCTGCACCTCGCGGGCGATCATGCCCTTCATCTCGCGGATCTGCTCGAGGGCCCCGTAGTCGAGGTAGCGGCGATAGACGAAGGGGCGCAGGCTGCGCGTCAGCTCGTCGCCGGCGGTGTAGTCGCCGCCGACGCAGCGCGCCTTGATCATGGCGTAGCGCTCCCACTCCCGCCCCTGGCTTTCGTAGTAGGTCTCGACGGCGGAGAAAGGTAGGGCCAGCGGGCCGGCGTCGCCGTTGGGGCGCAGGCGCATGTCGACGCGGTAGGGCTGGCCGTCGGGGGTGATCTCGCTGAGCGCGCCGATCAGCTGTCGGCCGAGCTTGACGAAGAACTCGTCGTTGCTGCGCCGCCGGTCGCCATCGGTCTCTCCGGTCTCGGGGAAGGCGAAGATCAGATCGATGTCCGAGGAGAAGTTCAGCTCACGGCCGCCGAGCTTGCCCATGCCCAGCACCACCAGGTGCTGGGGTTCACCGTCGGGTCCGCGCGGCGTGCCCCAGCGCTCGGCCAGGGCGCGGTGAAGCCAGCCGAGGGTCAGATCGATGCACGCCTCGGCCAGGTCGCTGGTCTCCTCCAGGGTCTCTTCCAGTTCCGCCCAGCCGGCCAGGCTGCGGTAGGCAATGCGCACCATCTCGCGGCGCCGGAAGCGGCGCAGGCTGCGGTAGAGCTCGGCCTCTTCGGTGGCGGCGTCGAGGCATGGGCGCAGGCGCTGCCGGTGTCCGCTCTCGCCGTAAGCGGTGAACAGGTCGCCGCTTTCGGCCAGGTCGTGGAGCAGCTCCGGCTGCCGTTCGGCGACGGCCTGGGCGACGAAGTCGCTGGCGGCGACGACCCGGGGCAGGCTCTCGGCGACGCGCCCATCGCCGGGGATCGCGTCGGCCTGGCGCAGGGTGTCGAGCTGGCGCTCGGTGAGCTCGTGCAGGGAATCGGGTAGGGCATCCATGCCCGCAGTTTCCGGCTCGGGTCGGGGTGGTGTCCAGTCTTAGCCGCCCAAACGGCGCAGTGCCTTGGCCACCCGCTCGATGAGGGTGCGCCGCTGCAGCTGCGCGACGGCGGCGGGCATCTGCGCCGGATCCTTGCCCCAGCCGTAGCGCGCCCAGGCGTTCCAATCCTGCTGCGCCGCCCAGCGCCACAGCGGTCCGCCTCGGCGCCCGGGGTCGCGGAGCAGGGCGGTGCCAAAGTCGATCACCACCGCCTTACCTTCCGCGGTGAGGATGATGTTGTCGTGGCGCTTGAGGTCGGCATGGGCCACGCCGCGGGCGTGCATCGCGGCGATGGTCCGGCGCAGGCCCGCCACGGCGGGGCTCGGTGTGGCGGCGCCCGGGGTGCGCACGTAGGGGAAGCGGATCTTGCGTCCCGGCTGGTAGGCCAGGACCAGCCAGGCGTCGGCGTACAGGCCGTAGCAGTGGGCGACGCCGGGCACGCCCGCCAGGCGTTGGTAGATGCGGTGCTCGCGCCGGATCGCCCAGCGGCTCGGCCAGTAGGCGAGCCCGGGGCGTGGGGTCTTGATCACCAACGGCGGGTCGTGGTCCGCGAAGATATGGACCTGACTCTGATTGGCGGTGGTCCCCCGAGGCGCATCGCCGCCGCTGCGCAGCAGGGCGGCGATGCGCTCTTCGGTGAGCGGGGGCGTCGCGTCGGCGGGGGGCTCGGCCATGGCTGCGGGGCGTCAGCCGAGGCGCAGCCCCATGATGATCAGACCGATGGTCAGCAGCGTAGCGATGATCGGCTCGCCGTTGGGCTGGAGGCTCTGGCGGAACGACCAGCTGGTGACATTCAGCGGGCGATCCGGGTTGAGCTTCGGGATCAGCGCCGAGGTCTTGGCGTACCAGGGCTCCCACTGCTCGGGGAATTTCTTGCGCAGCTTGGCGTCTTCCTTCTGGATCGCCGGCGGATAGTAGAGGATGGCGAAGGCGAGGGCGACGAGCACCAGCCACCAGACCTGGCCGGCCATGAGGAAGCCGCCGATGATCAGGAAGTTGCCCACGTAAAGCGGGTGGCGGACCAGGGCGTAGGGGCCGTCCTGGGCCAGCTCCTTGTCCTTGCTCAGGTAGCCGGCCGCCCACAGGCGGAAGAGGATGCCGGCACCGGCGATGATCGCGCCGAGGGTGTACAGCCAGCCCACGGTGGGTGCGCTGAGCACGACGATGACGATCAGCAGCAGGATGCCGAGGGCCTGCCGCGCCTTGTGCCGCTCGTGGACGACGGAGTTGTAGAGACTCTGGGGATGGAGATTCATGCCGTGCTGCCAGCCAAGTATCCGAATTGGCGGGAAGCCTACCATTGTCGCCGGATCGCTTCTAGCCGCCCCCGTGCGGGCTGGCTTGCAAGATGCCACCGGCGCCCGGAGACTAGGCGGCCATGGATACCGTCTTCATTCGCGGCCTGCAGGTCGAGACCGTTATCGGCATCTTCGAGTGGGAGCGGCGCATCCGCCAGCGGGTGCGCATCGACCTGGAGATGTCCGCCGATATCGCCCGGGCTGCAGCGACCGACTCCATCGACGACGCCCTCGACTACAAGGCCATCGGCAAGCGGATCATTGGGTTCGTCGGGGAGAGTGAGTTCCTGCTCGTGGAGACGCTGGCCGAGGAAGTGGCGAAGATCGTTCGCGACGAATTCGGCGTGGCGTGGCTGCGGCTTTCGGTGAGCAAGCCCGGCGCGCTGCGCGGCGCGGACGATGTGGGCGTGACCATCGAGCGAGGCGAGCGGATTTGAGACAGGCGTATCTGAGCATCGGCAGCAACATCGACCGCGACCGCAACATCCGCTCCGCCATGGCGGAGCTGCGCACGCGCTGGCCGGACATGGTCTTCTCCACCGTGTATGAGACCGCAGCGGTAGGCTTCGAGGGCGAGGATTTCTACAACCTGGTGGCGAGCTTCCGGGCCGAGGAGCCGCTGGAAAACGTCCTGGACACTCTTCGCGAGCTGGAGGATGCCCACGGCCGGCATCGGGCCGGCGCGAAGTTCTCCGCGCGGACCCTGGATCTGGATCTGCTGCTGTGGGGCGACGCGGTCCTCGACGGCGATCCGGTGACCCTGCCCCGGGACGAGATCCTCCGCTTCGATTTTGTCCTCCGCCCCCTGGCCGAGCTGGCCCCCGAGGCCCGCCACCCGGTCAACGGGGAGTGCTTCCGCGATCTCTGGGCCGGTTTCACCGGCCACCCCTCCATCCGCCGGTCCGTGCCCCTGGCCGACTAGGCCTCTCGCCCGGGCCGGGCGTAGGGGTTGGGGGCATCCGGGTCCGGGCGGGTCTTGAAGCGGCGGTGCAGCCACAGGTACTGCTCCGGGGCCCGGCGCACCTGGGCCTCGATGACCGCATTGATCCGCGTGGCGTCGGCCACATCGTCGCCGCTGGGGAAGTCCTCGAGGGCGGGCTCGATCCGCACGTGCCATCGGTTTCCCGTCAGCCGTTCGCAGTGTAGTGGGACCAGCGGAGCACCGGACCGCGCTGCCAGGCGGGCCGTGGTGGTCAGAGTGCTGGTGGCAACGCCCATGAAGGGGGCAAAGACGGACCCCCGGCGGCCGAAATCCTGGTCAGGCGCATACCAGATGGTCTGACCGTTGCGCAGCACCCGCAGAATCCCGCGCATGTCATCGTTGGTCAGCAACCCGGCGACCCCGGTACTCCGGATGCGGACCATGGCCGTGTTAAAGGCGGCGTCCTTGGTGGGCTTGTAAACGGGGTGGAAGTCCGGCACGTGGTGACCGATGATCTTGCCGCACATCTCCATGGTCGTGTAATGCGGCATGAGCAGGATCACACCCCGGCCGTCTTTTCGGGCTGCGTCGATGTTCTCAAGACCCTCGATCGTATAGTAAGGCGCCAAGCGGTCGATGGGGGCCCACCAGGCCAGTGCGCCCTCCAGCATGCCGCGGGCCGCCGAGCGGAAGTGGGCTCGCTCCAGGCGGCGCCGGCCGCGTGTGCCCAGCTCTGGGAAGGCCAGGCGCAGGTTGGTGCGCACGATGTGACGCCGGCTGGGGACGATCGCCCAAAGGAGCATGCCGAGCCCATCCCCGAGTCGGCCGATCAGCGGGATGGGCAGCAGCGCCAGCAGGCGCAGCAGACCGAGTCCCAGCCAGGTCGGCCAGTAGGCGGGGTGGAGGAGGTTGGTCGGCGGTTTCTTCTTCCGGCCCTTGCGGCGTTTTTTCTTATCGCTCACCAGCGGATCCGTGCTCTTTGCGGGTGAATGGGGCGGCTCGGGGCGTAGTTTGGGCCGCTGGCGGCCGGCTCGCAAGCTGCCCCCGTAGCCATGAAAAAACCCCCGCCGGGCGAGGCCCGACGGGGGTCGGTTACGGCGTCAGGGCGCCGGGAACCGGACGGCTTACATCATGCCGCCCATGCCCCCCATGCCGCCCATGCCACCCATGTCGCCGCCACCGCCTTCGTCGTCCTTCTTCGGCAGGTCGGCGACCATGGCCTCGGTGGTCAGCATCAGCGCGGCCACGGAGGCGGCGTTCTGCAGGGCCGAGCGGGTGACCTTGGTCGGGTCGAGGACGCCGGCCTGCACCAGGTCCACGTACTCGCCGGTGGCCACGTTGTAGCCCTGGTTGCCGCTGCCCTCCTTGACCTTATTGACGATCACGGAGGCGTCCTCGCCGGCGTTGCTCACCAGCTGGCGCAGCGGCTCCTCCATGGCACGGCGGACCAGCGCGACGCCCTGGGTCTGCTCCTCGTTGGCGCCGCTCAGGCCCTCAAGGGCGGCCAGGGCGCGGATCAGGGCCGTGCCGCCGCCGGGGACGATGCCCTCTTCCACCGCAGCGCGGGTGGCGTGCAGGGCGTCCTCGACGCGGGCCTTCTTCTCCTTCATCTCGACCTCGGTGGCCGCGCCGACCTTGATCACGGCAACGCCACCGACCAGCTTGGCCACGCGCTCCTGGAGCTTCTCCTTGTCGTAGTCGGAGGTGGACTCCTCCATCTGCGCACGGATCTGCTCGACGCGGGCCATGATGTCGTCGTGACGGCCGGCGCCGCCGACGATGGTGGTCTCCTCCTTGGAGATCTGTACCTTCTTGGCGGTGCCCAGGTCGTCGACCGTGGCGTTCTCCAGGGTCATGCCGACCTCGTCGGAGATGACCGTGCCGCCGGTGAGGATGGCGATGTCCTGGAGCATGGCCTTGCGGCGGTCACCGAAGCCGGGCGCCTTGACCGCGGCGACCTTGACGATGCCGCGCAGGTTGTTGACCACCAGCGTGGCCAGGGCCTCGCCCTCGACCTCCTCGGCGATGATCAGCAGCGGGCGGTTCTGCTTGGCCACGCCCTCGAGCAGCGGCAGCAGATCGCGGATGTTGGAGATCTTCTTGTCGTGGAGCAGGATCGCGGCGTCCTCGAGCTCCGCCTTCATCGTCTGCTGATCGGTGACGAAGTAGGGGGAGAGGTAGCCGCGGTCGAACTGCATGCCCTCGACGACATCCAGCTCGTTCTCCAGGCCGGAGCCCTCCTCGACGGTGATCACGCCTTCCTTGCCGACCTTGCCCATGGCATCGGCGATGATCCGGCCCACGGCCTCGTCGGAGTTCGCGGAGATGGTGCCGACCTGGGCGATGGAGTTGTCGTCCTCGCAGGGCTTGGACAGCTCGTTGGCCAGGTAGTTGGAGGCCGTCTCGGTGGCCTTCTCGATGCCCTTCTTCAGCTCCATCGGGCTCATGCCCGCGGCCAGGGACTTCATGCCCTCGCGCAGGATGGCCTGGGCCAGGACGGTCGCGGTGGTGGTGCCGTCACCGGCGACGTCCGAGGTCTGCGAGGAGACCTCCTTGAGCATCTGCGCGCCCATGTTCTCGAAGTGGTCTTCGAGCTCGATCTCCTTGGCGACGGAGACGCCGTCCTTGGTGACGGTGGGGGCGCCGAAGCTCTTCTCGAGGACGGCGTTACGGCCGCGCGGGCCGAGGGTGACCTTGACGGCGTTGGCCAGCTGGTTGACGCCGCTCATCATGCGCTGGCGCGCATCATCGGAGAAACGGATTTCCTTCGCAGCCATGGTTGGCTCCTCTGCTCGATTCGGTGTTCGGGTCTCGGGTGTCTGGCTCGCTGCGCGTTGGCAGTCGGCGCTGCGTCAGCCCTCGAAGACGGCCATGATGTCGTCCTCGCGCATCACCAGGTAATCCTGGCCGTCGATCTTGACCTCGGTGCCGGCGTACTTGCCGAACAGGACCTGGTCGCCGACGTTCACCTCGACGGGGCGACGCTCGCCGTTGTCGAGCATCTTGCCGTTGCCGACAGCGATGACCTTGCCCTTCATCGGCTTCTCGGCCGCGGTGTCCGGGATAACGATGCCGCCCGGGGAAGTGCGCTCTTCTTCAAGGCGCTGGATGACCACTCGGTCGTGCAGGGGACGGATGCTCATCGGTCCTCTCTCCCTCTCTCTTTGGTCGTGGACTCTGGGATCTGGTTCGCCGCGCTTCCCGCGGCCTGCTAGCTGTTAGCACTCGGTAACCGTGAGTGCTAATCATATCGTTCGGTTCTTCTCCGTCAAGGGCTTCCGACACCTGCTTCGGGTGACGTTCCCTGCCGGTACCCGGTGGATGAGGACGCCGATGGTAGAATTCAACCCCTGTTCAACGACCGAGGAGGTGCAGCCATGTCGAGTCGAGAACTGGTCGTCCTGTGCACCTGCCCCGATGAGGAGACCGCCCGGCGCCTGGCCGGCGAGGTGGTGGAGGCGCGGCTGGCCGCCTGCGTCAACATCGTCCCGGGGGTGACCTCCGTCTTCTACTGGGAGGGAGAGGCGCAGGCGGAGACCGAGTGCCTGTTGGTGATCAAGACATCGGATTTTGCCTACACCCGATTGGAGGGGATGCTTGTGGAGCGGCATCCGTATGAACTTCCAGAGGTCATCGCGGTCGGCATCGACAAGGGCCTGGCAGGCTTCCTGGACTGGATACGCGATGAAACCCGGTAGGAGGGTGTAAGCCGATGAAGGGCAGGATGCGTTACGACCGAGGCGGTCTGATCGCGGCGCTGTGGCTGGCGCTGGGTCTGCTGATTGCGGCCGCCCCGGCACAGGGAATGGTGGATCAGCAGGAGATCTTCCCGTTCACCGTCGAACAGGTGGGCGAGGATCGCCTGGTCGCACGCTGGGACGTGGCTGAGGACCACTACCTCTACCGCCACGCCTTCGACTTCGAGTTGCGCGACGGTGATAACGAGATCGTCGAGGTCGCGTACCCGAGCGGCGAGTCGTTCTCCGACGAGTTCTTCGGCGATGTGGTCATCTACCGGGGCACGCTGCAGGTGCACCTGGAGACCGCGGAGCCGATCGGCGAGGGGGCGCAGCTCTACGCCGAGTTCCAGGGTTGCAACGAGCCCGATTCCCTCTGCTACCCGCCAAGCAGCCTGGAGGCCGACCTCGGCTCCGGTGCCGTGCAGTACAGTGATGGCTCCGGCGGCCCCGCCGGCGGGGCCGGCAGTGGTCAGGGGCCCATGGGGGACCTGCAGGCGCTGCTCGGCGGCGGCAACCTCTGGGCCATCCTCGGGGGATTCTTCGTCGCCGGGCTGCTGCTCGCCTTCACCGCCTGCATCTACCCGATGATCCCGATCCTCTCGGGGCTGATCGTCGGCAGTCAGCCCGGCGGAGGCCGGCCCGGTACCGGGCGCGCGCTTTGGTTGTCCTTCGTCTACGTCCAAGGCATGGCGATTACCTACGCGCTGGCCGGCGCCCTGGCCGGGCTCTCCGGGCGCGCCATCCAGGCCGACCTGCAGGGGCCGGTGGTGACGGTGGCCTTCAGTGCCTTGTTCGTCGCCCTGGCGCTGGCCATGTTCGGGCTTTACAACCTGCAGATGCCGGCCTCGGTCCAGGGCCGGCTGCAGGCCGCTTCCAGCCGGTTGCCGGGCGGGCAGACGGCCGGAGTGGCGGCCATGGGTGTGCTCTCCACGCTGATTGTCGGCGCGTGCTCAGGGCCGGCACTGGTAGCCGCGCTGGCGTTCATCGGCAACACCGGCGAGGTGGTCCTCGGTGCCGGGGCGCTCTATGTCATGGCGCTGGGCATGGGGGCACCGCTGCTGGCCGTGGGCACGGCCGCGGGGCGCTGGATGCCGCGCTCCGGGCCGTGGATGGAGTCGGTCAAGCAGGTCTTCGGCTTCATCTTCCTGGGGGTGGCCTGGTGGATGTCCGCCCGTCTGATGCCGGACTGGCTGGTGCTGGCCGGCTGGGCGGCGCTGCTGCTGGCCGCCGCCGCGTGGCTCGTCTGGCGCCTGCTGCGCAGCCGTGGTGGGGGCGGTTCGCTGCCCATCCGGGCGGCGGGGGCCACGTTGGCCGTTCTGCTGGCGGTGGCCGGCGGGGCGCAGGTCCTGGGGGCGGCTACCGGTGCCGGCGATCCGCTGCGGCCCTGGGTCGGGATCACCGGCGATCCGTACGCCCAGGCCCGGGCTCGCGTGCTGGAGGAGTGGCACCACGTCGAGACCCTCGACGAACTCGAGGCGCTGCTCGCCGAGGCCCGCGAGGATGGCCGGCCGGTGGTCATCGACTTCTCGGCCGAGTGGTGCGTCTACTGTGTCCAGCTCGAGGAACGCACGCTCCCGGATGAGCGGGTACAGGAGGCCCTTGAGGGCGCCGAGAAGGTGCGCATCGACGTCACCGACATGAGCGACGCGGACCGCGAGCTGATGGAGGCGTACGGCGTCTATCTGCCTCCGGCCATCCTCTTCTATGACGGCGAGGGCGAGGAGCGCTCGGAGCATCGGGTGGCCGGCTTCAAGGATGCCGAGGCGTTCGCTGAGCGCACCCGCGAAGCCTTCGGCGGCTGATCGGCCGGCCCGCGGCTCCTTTGGAATCCGCGCCGGCCGGCAGGGTTCAGCGCCGGTCGGCGCGGGCAATACGTCGCAGCCATCCCCGGGGAAACGGCGGCGAATGTGTTGCGATCGCCGTAAAACTGGACAATCTTTCGGCGCTCAGTCAGAATCGCGGACGGTGCGAGTCGGGTGAGCGCGTCAGATGCCTAAGCTGCTGTTAATCCACGGGCCCAATCTGAATCGGCTGGGAACCCGCGAGCCGGAACGCTACGGACGGCTGACGCTTCAGGACATCGAAACCCGCTTGCGGTCCATCTGCGATGCGGCCGATGTACAGCTGCACAGCGCCCAGTCCAATCACGAGGGCGAGCTCATCGATCGAATCCACGCCGCGGCGGACGAGGGCGTCGAGTTCATCGTCATCAATCCCGCGGCCCTCACGCACACCAGCGTCGGTCTGCGCGACGCGCTGCTCGCCGTCGCGCTGCCGTTCATCGAGGTGCACTTGAGCAACGTCCACGCCCGCGAGGCGTTCCGGCAACACTCTTTTCTGTCCGACATCGCCGAGGGGGTGGTCACCGGCCTCGGCGCGGACGGCTATGAATTCGCGGTCCGTGCAGCCATCCGGCGCATGGGCGGGCAGGCCTGAATACAGGGTTTCGTCGATCTATGGATATTCGCAAGATCAAACGTCTTATCGAGCTGCTCGACGAGTCCGGCGTCCACGAGATTGAGATCGCCGAGGGCGAGGAGTCGGTCCGGATCACGCGCAACGCGCCCAACCCGCCGCCGCAGCCGCAGCCGGCGTATGCTGCGCCGGCACCGGCGCCCGCCGCGGCCCCGCCGGCGGCTGCAGCCGCGGCGCCGGCCGCCGCCGGCGCCGCCGAGCCCGAGGAGGCCGGCGACGATGAGCCGGAGGGCGAGCCGATCCGCTCGCCGATGGTCGGTACCTTCTACCGGGCTCCGTCGCCGACGGCCAAGCCGTTCGTCGAGGAGGGGCAGCGGGTCAAGGCCGGCGACACGTTGTGCATCGTCGAGGCAATGAAGATGCTCAACCAGATCGAGGCCGACCGCGACGGGGTGATTACCGCCGTTCTGGTCGAGAACGGTCAGCCCGTCGAGTACGACCAGCCGCTGTTCCTGATCTCCGACTGAGTGAGCACCATGCAGAAGATCCTCATCGCCAACCGCGGCGAGATCGCGCTGCGCATCCTGCGCGCCTGCCGTGAGCTGGGCATCCGCAGTGTCGCCGTGCACTCGGCGGCTGATCGCGAGCTCAAGCACGTGCGCCTGGCCGACGAGTCGGTCTGCATCGGGCCGAACAACGTCCGCGACAGCTACCTCAACATCCCGGCGATCATCGCCGCCGCCGAGGTGACCGACTCCACCGCCATCCACCCCGGCTACGGCTTCCTTTCGGAGAATGCCGACTTTGCTGAGCGGGTGGAGCAGTCGGGTTTCGTCTTCATCGGCCCGCGCGCCGAGAGCATCCGCACCATGGGTGACAAGGTCTCGGCGATCCGCGCCATGAAGGAGGCCGGCGTACCGTGTGTGCCCGGCTCCAACGGTCCGGTGCCCGAGGACGATCCCGACGAGACGCTGCGTATCGCCTCGGAGATCGGCTATCCGATCATGATCAAGGCGGCCTCCGGCGGTGGCGGCCGCGGCATGCGCGTGGTGCGCAGTGAGGCGGCGCTGCTCAATGCCGTGTCGCTGACGCGCGGCGAGGCCGAGAACGCCTTCGGCGACGGCACCGTCTACATGGAGAAGTACCTGGAGAAGCCGCGCCATATCGAGGTGCAGGTGCTCGCAGACCACCACGGCAACGCCATCCATCTGGGCGAGCGCGACTGCTCCATGCAGCGGCGTCACCAGAAGGTGGTCGAGGAGGCGCCGGCGCCGGGGATCACCGAAAAGCAGCGCCAGGATATCGGCGAGCGCTGCGCCGAGGCGTGCCGGCAGATGGGCTACCGCGGCGCGGGCACCTTCGAGTTCCTCTACGAGAACGGCGAGTTCTACTTCATCGAGATGAACACCCGGATCCAGGTCGAGCACCCGGTCACCGAGATGGTCACCGGCTGCGATCTGGTCGCCGAGCAGATCCGCATCGCCTCGGGCGAGCCGCTGAGCTGGCGCCAGGAGGACATCCAGGTGCGCGGCCACGCCGTGGAGTGCCGGATCAACGCCGAGGACCCGAAGACCCTGATGCCGTGCCCGGGGACCATCGACCACTTCCACGCCCCGGGTGGCCCCGGGGTGCGTGTGGACTCCCACGTCTACACCGGCTACGCCGTGCCGCCGTACTTCGACTCCATGATCGGCAAGCTGATCACCCATGGTCCGAGCCGGGACAGCGCGCTGGCCCGCATGCGCACGGCGCTATCCGAGATCGTGGTCAGCGGCATCGGCACCAATATCTCGCTGCAGCAGGAGATCATCGGGGATGCCGCGTTCCGCGCCGGCGGGACCGACATCCACTATCTGGAGAAGAAGCTCGCCCTCGATTAAGGCTTGCACCACGGTGCGGCGACGCCCTGTAATGGGCGCAGGCGGGCAGACCTCAGCGGGGAGACGAGCATGATCAAGCGGATCGCGGCGGTGGCGGCCCTGGCACTTTGGGCGACAGCCCCGATGGCGCGGGAGCTGGACATCAATCTTCACGACGACGCCGCGGAGGTCGGGTTCTACTTCCCGCCCACCGAGGAGATGTACGTCGAGGATGCCGATCTGGGCGGCAGCCTGTTCTTCAACGACGACGGGGATGTCGCCCTCAGCGGCATCGTCCACGTCACCGGGCCGCCGGCCGAGGGGTTCAGCCCGCTTCAGTTCGGGGCCGGGGCCAAGGGTTACATCATCTACGCCGACGAGCCCGAACGCACCGTCGGCGCCTTGGCTCTGGGCGGTTCCGCGCGATTGAGCATACCGGCCCAAGTGCCCCAGGCGCTGGTCATCCGCGGCCATGTGGCGCCGAACATCACCGCCTTTGGCCGCGCCAAGCGCGTCTTCGAGGGCTCGGTGCGCTACAAGCTCGATTTCACGCCGCGGGCGAGCGCCTACCTCGGCTACCGCTACCTGCGCCTGCACATGTCCAGCGACAGCAACCAGAACCTGGACAACAATATCCACCTGGGCGTCCGGGTCCAGTTCTAGCTTAGGTGAGCAGCAGGCGCAGGGCGATGACCAGCAGCACGCCGGCGAAGACCTGGCGCAGCCGCCGTGCCGGGACGCGATGCGCCAGCCGGGCCGCAGCCGAGGAGGCGAGCAGGCTGGCGGCGACGATCCCGGCGAACGCCGGCCAGTAGATGTACCCGGTGGCGCCGGCAGGCAGCTGCGGCTGCCCCCAGCCGACGAGCACATAGCCGAGCGCTCCGGTCAGCCCCAGGGGCAGGGCGGTGGCCGACGCAGTGCCCACCGCCCGGTGCATGGGGACGCCCCGCCAGAGTAGGTACGGCACGGTGACCGTACCGCCGCTGACCCCCACCATCGCCGACAGCGTGCCGATGCCGCCCCCGACCCCGCCGAGCACGCCGCTGCCCCCGCCACCGCCGCGCCGCGGCGGCTGCCAGCCGCTGAGCATGTAGAGCGAAACCAGCAGCAGGAAGATCCCGAACAGGCGCTGCAGGGCCGCCCCGTCCAGGTAGGCGGCCAGCACCGTGCCGAGGATGGCCCCGGCGGCCATGCCGGTGCCCAGGCGCAGGAACAGGGGCAGGTCCACGGCGCCGAGTCGGTAGTGGCTGCGCGCCGAGCCTACGGAGGTCACCACCACCGTTGCCAGCGAGGTGCCGATGGCCAAGTGGGTGGCCACCGCCGGGTCGAAGCCGAGCATGGCGAAGACCAGCAGCAGGACCGGCACCACCACGATCCCGCCGCCGACCCCGAACAGTCCGGCCGTCAAGCCGGCCAGGCAGCCGGCACCGAGGTAGATCAGCAATTCGAGCACCGGCCGAGTGTCGGCGGGATCAGCCCGCGGTGCAAGGGGTGGCCCGGCGTCGTTGAAAAGTTGCGCATAAAAGGCCACGGTATCGCACCGTAGCGATCGTTATTCGGTTCTTCAGGAGACCGTTCATGGACGCGAAGACCGTCTGTATCGTCGGCGGCACCGGTTTCGTCGGGATGCACGTGGCCAACCGGCTCGCCGGGCGGGGGTACGCGATACGGGCGCTGACCCGCCGCTACTACCGTGGCCGCGACCTGCTGCCCTTCCCCGGGCTGCGACTGATCGAGGCCGACGTCCACGACGAGCGGCAGCTGGTGCGCCACTTCAGCGGTTGCCACGCGGTGATCAACCTGGCCGGCGTGCACACCGGGCGCAGTGGGCCGCGGGAGGACGCCTACCGCGAGGTCCACGTGGACCTGACGCGGCGGGTGCTCTCCGCCGCGCGCCGGGCCAGCGTCCCGCGCTATGTGCACCTGAGCGCGCTGGGTGCGCACCCGGACGCGGCGAGCCTGTTCCAGCGCACCAAGGGCGAGGGCGAGCAGCTGGTGCTGGCCGCCGACGCGGACCAGATCGGTGCCACGGTGCTGCGCCCGTCGGTGATCTTCGGCGGTGGCGACCGGCTCCTCAATCGCTTCGCCCGGCTGCTGCGCTTCGCCCCGGGGCTCTTTCTCCTGCCCACGCCGGATGCCCGCTTCCAGCCGGTTTTCGCCGGGGATGTGGCCCAGGCGGCGATCAACGCCATGGAGGACCCGAGGACCGCCGGGCGCGGCTACGAGCTCTGTGGACCGCGGATCTACACCCTGCGCGAGCTGGTCGAGTACGTGGCCGAGCTGCGCGGCCTGCGCCGCCGGGTCATCGGCCTGCCCGACAGCCTCTCCCGGCTCAGCGCCCGGGGGCTGGGTCTGCTGCCCGGCCGGCCTTATACCCTGGATCAGTACCGCATCAGTGCCACCCCCAACTGCTGCGCCGAGGATGGCCTGGCGGCACTGGGCATCCAGGCGAATGCGCTCGAGGCCATCGCCCCGACCTATCTGGGCACGGCCGGGCGCCAGGCGCAGTACCAGCAGGCCCGGCGCGAGGCCGGCCGCTAGCCCGTGGAATGCTATCGCGTCGGTGGTGCGGTCCGTGACCGGTTGCTCGGGCGACCGGTGGAGGAAGTCGACTGGGTGGTCGTGGGGAGCACCCCGGCGGCCATGGAGGCTGCCGGCTACCGGCCCGTGGGCAAGGAGTTCCCGGTCTTCCTTCACCCGCAGACCGGTGAGGAGTATGCGCTGGCGCGCACCGAGCGCAAGACGGCGGTCGGCTACCACGGCTTCGAGTTCCACGCGGCACCGGATGTGACCCTGGAGCAGGACCTGGCCCGGCGCGATCTGACCATCAACGCCATGGCCGAGGATGACGCGGGCAACCTGATCGACCCCTTCGGTGGCCGGGCGGATCTGGAGGCCCGGCGCCTGCGCCATGTCACCGAAGCCTTTGCCGAGGACCCGGTGCGCATCCTGCGCCTGGCGCGTTTCGCGGCGCGTTTCGCCGATGCGGGTTTCGTCGTCGCCGAAGACACCATGGCCTTGTGCCAGCGCATGGTCGATGCTGGCGAGGTTGACGCCCTGGTCCCGGAGCGGGTGTGGCAGGAGCTGGCTCGGGGCCTGATGGAGCCCGCGCCGCGGCGCATGATCGAGGTCCTGCGCGAGGCCGGCGCGCTGGCCCGGGTCCTGCCTGAGGTGGACGCGCTGTTCGGCGTGCCGCAGCCGACCGCCTACCACCCGGAGGAGGATGCCGGTCTCCACACCCTGCTGGCGCTGGACGCCGCCGCGGCCCTCGGCGCGCCGCTGGAGGCACGGTTCGCCGTGCTGCTCCACGATGTGGGCAAGGCCCTCACCCCGGCGGAGGCGCTGCCCCACCACCCGGGGCATGAGGAGGCGGGGGTACCCGCGGCACGGCAGGCCAGCGAACGCCTGAAGGCCCCCCGGGCATGCCGTGATCTCGCCATCCTGGTCACTCGCTGGCACCTGCACGCCCACCGGGCCCTGGAGCTCCGTCCGGGCACCGTGGTGGAGCTCTTCGAGGGCCTGGATCTGTTCCGTCGCCCGGAGCGACTGGAGCCGTTCCTCGACGCCTGTCGGGCGGATGCGCGTGGACGCCCCGGGCGGGAGGGCGCGACGTGGCCTGCCGGTGATTTCCTGCGCGCCGCCTTCGAGGCGTGTCGTGGGGTGTCGGCGCGCGCCTTTGTCGATCAGGGGCTGCGTGGGCCGCAGGTGGGCGAGGCCGTGCGCGAGGCGCGCTGCAGGGCAGTGGCCGGCGTGCCCCGCCCGGGACGGGGTGGCGTACACACCGGCCCCGCGGGGGACTAGAGCGTGCCGCGCCGGTCGGCCAGGGTGAACCCGCTCAGCGGGCCCTGGTAGCCGCGGCCGAGGGCGAGCACCTTGAAGCGCTCGCCCATGTCGCCGGGGTGGGTCAGGCGCTGGACCTGGTTGCTGATCGCCAGCTGGCCGGCGGCATCGGCACCGGCGAGTTCTGTCTCGGCGAGTTGGTCCAGGCCCGCTGCCATGAGGAACGGCCCCTGGGGGGTATAGCCGAGGACCTCCAGGCCGCCGGCCAGGGCCGCATCGGCCACGGCGGTGAAGTCGACGAAAGCGGTGATATCCTGCAGCCCCGGCAGGAAGAACGGGTCGTCGTGGGCGCGGTGGCGGAAGTGGCAGAGCAGGGTGCCGCGGTGGCGCTCGCTCAGGTAGTACTCGCGGCGCGGGTAACCGTAGTCGAGCCAGAGCATCACCCCCTGCGGCAGGGCGTCCGCCAGTCCCCGCAGGAACGGCGTGAGCCGGGTGCAGACCTCTGAGACATAGCCCTCGGGCAGGGGCGCATCCAGGCGCGCCTCGATGCCGGCGACGGCCTGCTGCAGTCCGTCGTCGGCGGGCAACTCGGTCCAGGTGAAGCCGTCGCCGGTGGGGCGCACCCCCAATTCGCGGACCCCGTCGCCGCGCTTGACGAAGCGGCGCACCGGCAGGGCGTCGAGGACCTCGTTGGCGATCCACACCGCCGGTTGGGGATCGGCGGGGAGGCGCTCGAGCCACTCGACGCGCCCGAGCAGGTGGGGGACGCGGCAGGCCAGGGCCTGCTCCTGTTCCTGGCGCAGGGCGGCGCTGACCTCGAGCATGCGCCAGCGCCGGGGCAGGCGATCGAGCTGCTCGAGCTCGGCCAGCGCGTCGGCGGCCAGCCGTCCGGTGCCGGGGCCGAGCTCGATGACGTCGCCGCCACCCAGGTGGTCGAGGATTTCCGCGGCCTGCCGGGCCAGGGTGCGGGAGAACAGCGCGCTGAGTTCCGGGGCGGTGGCGAAGTCGCCGCCGGCGCCGAAACGCGCGGCACCGCCGCGGTAGTAGCCGAGGCCCGGTTCGTAGAGGGCCCGGTCCATGAACGCCTCGAAGGGCATTGCGCCGCCGGACTCGTTCATGGCCGCGCGCAGGCGCTCACACAGGCGGCGGCTGGCCTCCCGGGCCGCCGGGTCCAGGTCGTCGGGGTCGTATCGGCTCATGGCCGAGAGTGTCAGGGGCAATGCGCCGCGTGACAAGCCGTATCGTCGGCGCGGCGTTTCCGGTATACGGTGGGGGGCGGCCGCGCCGCCTGACCCTTGCAACGCCTGAAGGATCAACAGAGACTTGCGCCATGCTCGATGTCATCCTCGTCATCATCGGTTATCTCATCGGTTCGGTCTCCTCGGCCATCGTCGTCTGCCGGGTCATGAACCTGGGCGATCCGCGCCAGGGCGGTTCCGGCAACCCCGGGGCGACCAACGTCCTGCGCCTGGCCGGCAAGGGGCCGGCCGGCATCACCCTGGTCGGTGACTGGTTCAAGGGCACCTTCCCGGTCCTGCTCGCCTGGCTGGCCACCGAGGATCCGGTGGTGGCCAGTGCAACGGGCCTGGCGGCCTTCTTCGGCCACCTCTTCCCGGTCTATTTCCGCTTCCAGGGTGGCAAGGGCGTGGCCACGGGGCTGGGCGTGATCCTGGCCTGGTCGCCGCTGGCGCTGCTGGCAACCGCCGTCACCTGGCTGGCGGTGGCCGGCGCCTTCCGCTACTCGTCGCTGGCGGCGGTGGTGGCCTTCGCCATGGCGCCGATCTACATGCTCTGGCTGTCGGCCTCGCCGGTGCTCACCGCGGCCACCGCCATCCTCACGGTGGCCATCGTCTGGCGCCATCGGGAGAACATCGTCCGCCTGGCCGCCGGGGAGGAAAACCGCATCGGTTCCTCGGATTCATGAGCCGGCGCCCGACCGGGGCCAGCGCCTATCGGATCCGGCACGCGGCTGCGATGCTGCGCGACGGCGGGGTGGTGGCCTATCCCACGGAGGCGGTCTGGGGGCTGGGTTGCGATCCGCGCCGGCGCGAGGCCGTGGCCCGGCTGCTGACCCTCAAGGGCCGGCCCGAGCGCCAGGGCCTCATCCTCATCGCCGCCGGGGTGGAGCAGCTGGAGCCGTTCCTGGCACCGTTGCCCCAAGCCTGGGCCGAGGCGATCCACGCCAGCTGGCCGGGGCCGATGACCTGGGTGTTGCCCGCCTCGGCGCAGGCACCGGGCTGGGTCAGCGGCGGGCGCGATACCCTGGCCGTGCGGGTGACCGCCCATCCGGTGGCGGCCGAGCTGTGCCGCGCCTTCGGTGGGGCGCTGGTCTCGACCAGCGCCAACCCCTCGGCGGGGCGGCCGGCGCGCAGCGCCTCCCAGGTGCGCCGTTACTTCGGCACGCGGATCGATGCCCTCGTGCCCGGTCGTCTGGGTGAGCTGGAGCGCCCGACGCCCATCCGCGACGGTCGCAACGGGGCCTTCCTGAGGCGCTGAGCTGCTGAGCCGACGCTTACCAATCCCCTGGATCGGAGACTGCCCGGGTGCGTGTATTAGGTATCGAGAGTTCCTGTGACGAGACCGCCGCGGCGGTCCACTGCCGCCGCGAGGGGCTGCTGGCCCACGCCGTGCACAGCCAGGTGGCCGATCACGCCGCCTACGGCGGCGTGGTCCCGGAGCTGGCCTCGCGGGATCATGTGCGCAAGCTCCCGGGGCTGGTCAGCGGTGTGTTGCGCGACGCCGGGCTGGAGCCGCAGGACCTGGGCGGCGTCGCCTGGACCCGCGGTCCCGGCCTGCCCGGGGCGCTGATGGTCGGTGCCGCCTACGCGCGTACCTTCGCCTGGGCCCGGGGGCTGCCGGCGATCGGTGTCCACCACATGGAGGGCCATCTGCTGGCGCCGCTGCTCGAGCCGGATCCGCCGGCCATGCCGCTGGTCGCGCTGTTGGTCTCCGGGGGGCATACCATGCTGGTCCAGGTGGCCGACTTCGGTCGTTACCGGGTCCTCGGGGAGTCGGTGGACGACGCCGCCGGCGAGGCCTTTGACAAGACGGCGCGGCTGCTCGGCCTGCCCTATCCCGGGGGGCCGTCCATCGCCCGCCTGGCCGCCGAAGGGACCCCGGGCGCGGTGCGCCTGCCGCGGCCGATGACCGACCGCCCGGGGCTCGATTTCAGCTTCAGCGGGCTGAAGACCGCCGTCCTGCATGCCGTCGAGGCTGCCGGGGACGACCCCCAGGGGCGGGCGGACATTGCCCACGGTTTCCAGGAGGCGGTGGTGGATACCCTGGTGATCAAGTGCCGCCGGGCCATTGAGCAGACGGGGGCGCGTCGGCTGGTGGTCTCGGGTGGGGTCGGCGCCAACGCCCGGCTGCGCGAGCGGCTGGCGGAGGCCGGCGAGGCGAACGGTTTCACCGCCCACTACCCGCGCTTGGAGCTGTGTACCGACAATGCCGCGATGATCGCCTACACCGGTCTACGCCGGCTCGAGGCCGGCCACCGCGACGACCTCGACTTCAGCGTGCGCCCGCGCTGGCCGCTGGCCGAGCTCAGGTAGTCGCCTTGCTGCGGCCGCGGCCGCCGCCCTTGGAGGCGCCGCCGCGGCGCCCCTTGCGGGCCGGTGCCTTGGCGATCAGCTCCTGGCACTCCTCGTGGGTGAGGGAGTCCGGCTCGCGGTCCTTGGGCACCTTGGCGTTCTTCTCGCCGTTGGTGATGTAGGGGCCGTAGCGCCCGCGCAGGATCTGAATCCCGTCGCCGAAGTCGTGGATGATGCGGTTGGCGTCGGCCTGCTTCTTCTCGCGCACCAGCTCGTGGGCCCGCTCCTTGGTGATGGTGTACGGGTCCTCGTCCTTGGGGATGGAGACGAACTTCTTGCCGTAGCGCACGTAGGGTCCGAAGCGGCCGATGCTGACCTGAACGTCCTCACCCTCCTCGGTCTCGCCCATATCCCGCGGCAGTTTGAACAGCTGCAGGGCCTCATCGAGGGTGATCGTGTCGATGCTCTGGCCGGGGCGCAGGCCGGCAAAGCGCGGCTTCTCATCGTCGTCCCGGGAGCCGAGTTGGGCGAACGGCCCGTAACGGCCGATGCGCACGGTCACCGGCTTGCCGGTCTTCGGATCGGTACCGAGCTCGCGAGCCTGCACCGCCTCCTGGCGCGAGACGTTCTTCTTCTCCTCGACCCGCTCGCGGAAGGGCTCCCAGAACGCCTCGAGGACCGGCACCCAGTCCTGCTCGCCGCGGGAGATGGCGTCCAGGTCGTCCTCGAGCCGGGCGGTGAAGTCGTAGTCGACGTAACGGTCAAAGTGCTCGGTGAGGAACTTGTTGACCGTGCGCCCGATGTCGGTGGGGATGAAGCGCTTGCCGTCCATCTCCACGTAGTTGCGGTTCTGCAGCGTGGAGATGATCGAGGCGTAGGTGGACGGCCGGCCGATGCCGTACTCCTCCAGGGCGCGCACCAGGCTCGCCTCGGTGTAGCGCGGCGGCGGCTCAGTGAAGTGCTGCTCGGCGCGGATGGCGTGTAGCTCCACCTGCTCGCCTTCCTCGAGCTCCGGGAGGAACTTCTCGCCGGAGTCGTCCTTGCCGTCGTCACTGCCCTCGCGGTAGACGACCATGAAGCCCGGATCGGCCACCGTGGAGCCGGTGGCCCGCAGCAGGTGGCGGGCGTCGGCGTCCGCGGCCAGGTCGACGGCCACCGTGTGGATGGTGGCGTGCTTCATCTGCGAGGCGACCGCCCGCTTCCAGATGAGGTCGTAGAGCTTGCGCTGCTCGTCGTTGAGGTAGGCACGCACATCGTCCGGGTGGCGTGCCGCCGACGTGGGCCGGATGGCCTCGTGGGCCTCCTGGGCATTCTTCGAGCGGGTCTTGTAGACCTGCGCCTTGTCCGGGAGCCTGTCGGCCCCGTAGCGATCCGTGATCGCCTGGCGCATCTCGGTGATCGCCTCGCCGGAGAGGTTCACGGAGTCGGTCCGCATGTAGGTGATCAGGCCGACGGCGCTGCCCTCGCCGACGTCGATGCCCTCGTAGAGCTGCTGGGCGATGCGCATGGTCCGGCTGGCGGTGAAGCCGAGCTTGCGCGATGCCTCCTGCTGCAGGGTCGAAGTGATGAACGGTGCTGCCGGATTGCGGCGGCGCTGCTTGCGCTCCACCGAGGCGACCCGCAGCGTCCCGATGACCTCGGTGTCGCCATCGCCGACGGGGCCCAGCCGGGACGGGTCCGCCTGGGCCCGGGCCGCCTCGCGCAGCGTGCGGTCCACTTCCTGCGCGTGGGCCTCGTCGGTGATGGTGAACTGGCGAACCTTCTCGCCGTGGAGTTGCGAGAGCTTGGCCACGAAGGGCTGCTGCGCCTTGGCCGCATCCGCCTCGACGCTCCAGTACTCCTGGGGCTCGAACTGCTCGATCTCGGTCTCACGCTCGCAGATCATGCGCAGCGCGGGGCTTTGCACACGCCCGGCGGAGAGGCCGCTGGTGATCTTGCGCCAGAGCAGCGGCGAGAGGTTGAACCCGACCAGGTAGTCCAGGGCGCGGCGGGCCTGCTGGGCGTTGACCAGCTCCTCGGAGATGTCCCGCGGGTGGTCCATGGCCTCCTGGATGGCGCCCTTGGTGATCTCGTGAAAGACCACCCGGTAGACCGGCTTGCCGTCCAGGATCCCCTTGTCGCGGAGCAGCTCCACCAGGTGCCAGGAGATGGCCTCGCCCTCGCGGTCCGGGTCGGTGGCCAGGTAGAGGGCATCGGCTTTCCGGGCCGCCTTGGCGATGGCATCGACGTGTTTCTGGTTCTTGTCGATGGGCGCGTACTTCATGGCGAAGCCGCTGGACGGATCCACCGCCCCCTCCTTGGGGACGAGGTCACGCACGTGGCCGTAGGAGGCCATGACCTCGTAATCGGAACCCAGGTATTTGTTGATCGTGCGCGCCTTGGCAGGCGACTCGACGATGACGAGGCTTTTACCCATGCAGAGCCGTTCGTGTATGTAGAGGAGGGCGGTCGGGTGGCGACCGAAGGGCGGTGCCGGGCCGTGGAACCGGCCGCCGCGCCGGGGCGCGGCGGCCACCCGTCGTCAGTGGACGAGGTGCGTCGGGACGTCGAACATCAGGTTCTCCATCCAGTTGTACGCCTCTTCCTCGCCGGGGCGATTGAACAGGACCATGAGGATGACCCATTTGACCGTATCGAGATCCACCTCGTGGTCATCCAGCGCCAGGATCCGGTCGAGCACCAGCTCGCGACTTTCCGCGGTGAGAATGCCGACCTGCTCCAGGTAGAGAATGAACCCGCGCGTCTCGGTGTCCAGGCGCGCCAGCTCGGGCTCGCCGAACAACCGGATCGACGACTTGCCCGACGGGGCGGCCGGCAGTACGCGGGAGTCGGCCAGGGCGTCGAGCCACTCGAACGCCTTGCGGATCTCCATCGCGCTGAAGCCGGCCTCGTGGAGCTCGCTCTCGAGCGAGTCCCGATCGCCGGGTTCCTCGTCGTTGTAGAGGTAGTTCTCGAACAGGTACATCAGGACTTCGAAAACGTTCTGCTTCATCTTCAGCCCTCTGGCCCGCGCCGCTGATACCGGCCCCCGGGTATCGCAGTCACCAGGCCTTTCAGCTCCATGGTTAGCAGAATGGATGAAAGCCTATCGAGCGTCAATCCAGACCGCTGCTGGAGGGTGTCGAGGGTGAGCGGATCGTGGCCGAGGGCCGCGAGGATGCGCGCCTCGTCCGGATCCGCGGCTGGACTGGTCGAATCCGAGGGGGCGTTCACGGGGGCGCTGCCGACCGTGCCCGGGAGTTCTTCCAGGATATCGTCCACCGATTCTACCAGCTTGGCACCCTCCCGCAGAAGCGCATGGCACCCGCGGGCCAACGGGTCGTGGATGGATCCGGGTACGGCGAAGACCTCGCGGCCCTGTTCGGCGGCGAGCCGGGCGGTGATCAGCGAGCCGCTGTGGCGGCCGGCCTGAACGACCACCACCCCCAGCGACAGGCCGCTGACGATGCGGTTGCGCCGCGGGAAGTGGGCCGCCAGCGGTCCGCAGCCGGGGGGCAGCTCGCCGAGGACGGCGCCGGAGGCGAGGATCCTGGCGTGGAGGCGGCGGTGGCGGGCCGGATAGATCCGGTCCGGGCCGGTGCCGACGACCGCCAGCGTGGTGCCGCCAGCCTCCAGGGCACCGCGGTGGGCAGCGGCATCGATGCCTGTGGCCAGGCCACTGGTGGTGGCGACCCCGGCTCGTGCCAGGCCTGCGGCCAGGTCGTGGGCCAGGTCGCGCCCGGCGGCGGTGGCGTGGCGGCTGCCGACGATGGCCACCTGAGGGTGGTGCAGGGTCGCCGGGTCGCCGGCGACGAACAGTAGCGGTGGCGGGTCGGGGATCTCGGCTAGCTGCCCCGGGTAGCCCGGCCGCGCCAGGCGCAGTAGGTGGCGCGCCCCCGGGCCGTCCAGCCAGCGGGCATCGGCCCGGGCGGCGGCCCAGTCCGGGGCGAGGATACCGGCCTCCGTGGTGGCGTCGAGACCCAGACTGCGCAGGGCGCTGCGCCCGGCCCGGAAGACCGCCTCCGGCCCGCCGAAGGCCGCCATCAGCCGGGACCAGGTGCGCGGGCCCACGCCGGGAACCCGCGCCAGGGCGAGGGCGTGGTAGGTGTCGTCGTCCATGTCGTTGCTCACCGTCCTTGGCAAGGGACCGATACGTTGCCCGGCGGCGGCGGGCGGGCGCAAGGGCGGGGTTGCTGCGGAAGCGGCTCTCGGATGCGCCGTAGAAGCATTCCAGGTTGTGGCTGCCCTCCGAGCGCCGGTGCGTTACAATCGATGCGTCACTCAACAATAGGCGCAGCATCGCTCATGGCCCTCCTCGATATCCTTGTTTACCCCGACCCCCGCCTCCGCGAGCGGGCCGAGCCCGTCGCGGAGGTCGATGACGCCGTCCGCCGTCTGGCAGACGACATGCTTGAAACCATGTACGAGGCTCGCGGCATCGGGCTGGCCGCCACGCAGGTGGGGGACCGCCGGCGGGTGGTGGTGATCGACGTCTCCGAGGAGCGCGACGAGCCGCGGGTGCTGGTCAATCCGGAAATCCTCGAGGCCACCGGTGAGGCCAGTGGCGAGGAGGGGTGCCTGTCCATTCCGGGCTACTACGACGACGTTGCGCGGGCAACGCGGGTGCGTTACCGGGCGCTGGAGCGCGATGGCCGGGTGGTCGAGGACGAGGCTGAGGGCACCCTGGCCGTCTGCCTGCAGCACGAGATCGACCACCTCGAAGGTCGGCTGTTCATCGATTACCTCTCCGAGCTCAAGCGCAAGCGGGTGCGCAAGCGTATGGAGAAGCGTGAGCGGTTCAGCGCGGCGGGCTGATGGCGGCACGGATCATCTTTGCGGGAACGCCGGAGTTCGCGGTGCCCGGCCTCGATGCTCTGGTCGAGGCCGGCGTGCCGCCGGTGGCTGTTTTCACCCAGCCTGATCGCCCCGCCGGTCGGGGACGCCGGCTGACGCCGCCGCCGGTCAGGCGTGCCGCCGACCGGCACGGGCTGACCGTTCACCAGCCCGAGCGCCTCGGCTACGAGGAGGCAGCGCGGATCCGTGAGCTGGCACCCGACCTGATGGTGGTGGTGGCCTACGGCCAGATCCTGCGGCGCAACGTGCTGGATGCACCACGCTGCGGGTGCGTGAATGTCCACGCCTCGCTGCTGCCGCGCTGGCGGGGGGCGGCGCCCATCCAGCGCGCCCTGCTCGCCGGCGACGAGCAGACCGGCGTGACCCTGATGCAGATGGACGAGGGCCTGGATACCGGACCGATGCTCGCCCGCGAGGGGACTCCCATCAGCGCCGACGAGACCGCCGGGTCCCTCCACGATCGACTGGCCCGGATCGGCGCCGACCTGCTGGTCGCGCACCTGGCGGACATCCTGGCCGGAGCCATCACCCCGGAGCCCCAATCCGAGGAGGGCGCCACCTACGCCGCCAAGCTGACCCAGGCCGAGAGCTGGCTCGACCCCGCCGAGCCAGCGGAACAGCTGGAACGCCGCGTGCGCGCACTGGCGCCGGTGCCCGGGGCGCGGATCCATCTGGGGGGGACGCAGGTGCGGGTGCTGGCGGCGCGGGCTTGCCCCGGCCGCCCCGACGATCAGGCCGGTACCGTGGCGGCGGCCAGTGGCAGTGGCATCGAGGTCGCCACCGGCGAGGGGCGGCTGTGTATCACGCGGCTTAAGCCAGCCGGTGGCCGTGAGCAGAGCGCTGCCGATTACCTCAACGGGCGTCGCCTGGCGCCGGGAGAGCGCGTTCAGTGAGTACCCCTCCGCGGGTGGCCGCGGTGCACGTCCTCGAGCGGGTTCTGGAGCGCGGCGAGACCCTGGACGAGGCCCTTGAGGGGCAGTTCACCCGCGTTGCCGAGCGCGACCGGCCGCTGCTCCAGGCGCTGGTCTACGGGGCGCTGCGCTGGCTGACCCGGCTGGAGGCCCAGGTGGCCACCCTCACCCCCCGCGATGACTGGCGACGGGATCCGCTGCTGCGCGCTCTGCTGGTGCTTGGTGCGTGGGAGGCCCAGGGGCTTGCCACACCGGCCCACGCGGCGGTCTCGGAGTCCGTCGACGCGGCGCGCAGGCTGCGTCGGGCCCGGGCCGCCGGCATGGTGAATGCCATACTGCGCAAGCTGCACAAGGCCACTCCGCCCCTGCCGACGGACGAGGCCACGCGGTACGCACTCCCGGGCTGGCTGGCCGAGCACCTGCGTGGCGCCTGGCCGGAGGATTGGCCCGCGGTGGCCGAGGCCGGCAATGCCCACCCGCCGATGACCCTGCGCGTGGACCGCGCCCGTATCCCCCGCCCGGCGTGCCTGGAAGCGCTGGCCGAGCGCGGGGTCGCGGCACAGCCCGGGGCCGTCGCACCCACCGCGGTGATTCTCGACGATCCGGTACCTGTGGCCCGCCTGCCCGGGTTCGCCGAGGGGTGGCTATCGGTGCAGGACGAGGCCGCGCAGCTCGCTGCCCCCCTGCTCGACCCGCAGCCCGGCGATCGCGTGCTCGACGCCTGTGCCGCCCCCGGCGGCAAGACGGTGCACCTGCTCGAACACGCCCCGGCGGCGACGGTGACCGCACTCGACCGCTCGGTGCGCCGGCTGCGGCAGGTGCGCGACAACCTCGCCCGCGCCGGCCACGAGGCCCACTGCGTGGCCGCCGACGCCGCCAATCCCGATGCCTGGTGGGACGGCGAGCCGTTTCAGCGCATCCTCCTCGACGCTCCGTGTACGGGCAGCGGCGTGATCCGCCGCCACCCCGATATCAAATGGCTGCGCCGGGCCGACGATCCGGCGCGCATGGCCCCGGCGCAGCGCCAGCTGCTCGACGCCCTTTGGCGGGTCCTGGCGCCGGGCGGGCGGCTGGTCTACGCCACCTGCTCGATCTTTCCCGAAGAGAACGAAGCGGTGGTGGCCGGGTTCCTGGCCGAGCAGCCCGACGCCTCGCGGGGGCCGTTGCCGGCGGTTGGCCGCCGCACCGGCGCCGGGTGCCAGATCCTGCCCGGCGAACAGGGCATGGACGGTTTCTTCTACGCCTGCCTGGAACGGAGCGTGGAATGACGGATGCGATGCCGGCTGACGGCCTGCAGCGTGTGCACGATTGGCTGGTGACCTGGCAGGGGCGGGTCTGCAGAGCCATCGAGAGCTGGGACGGACGCGGTGCCTTCCACGCCGACCGCTGGCAGCGCCCCGGAGGCGGTGGCGGCGAGAGCCGCGTGCTCAAGGGCGGGCGGGTGATCGAGCAGGGTGGGGTGAATTTCTCCCACGTCCGGGGCGATGCGCTGCCCGATACGGCCACCGAGCGACGCGCTGATCTGGCCGGCCAGCCCTACGAGGCGGTGGGTGTATCGCTGGTGCTGCACCCGTGGAACCCGTATGTGCCGACCACCCACGCTAACCTGCGCCTGTTCGTCGCCGGCGAGCCGGGTTGCGGCGCCCAGTGGTGGTTCGGCGGCGGCTTCGATCTGACCCCGTACTACCCCTTCGACGACGACTGCCGCCACTTCCACCGCCAGGCCCGGGCGGCCTGCGAGCCGTTCGGCGAAACCGTCTATCCGACGTTCAAGCGCTGGTGCGACGAGTACTTCCGGCTGCCCCACCGCGATGAGCAGCGCGGCATCGGCGGGCTGTTCTTCGACGATCTCAACGACTGGGGGTTCGAGGCGAGCTTCCGCTTCGTGCAGGCGGTAGGTGGGGCGTTCCTGGACGCCTACGGTCCCATCGTCGAGTCCCGCCGCGACCATCCCTACGGTGAGCGCGAGCGGGAGTTCCAGCTCTACCGGCGGGGCCGGTACGTGGAGTTCAACCTCCTGCAGGATCGCGGGACCCGGTTCGGGATCCAGTCGGAGGGGCGGACCGAATCGATCCTGATGTCGCTGCCGCCCCGGGTGCGCTGGGAGTACGGCTTTGAGCCAGAACCCGGGAGCCCGGAGGCCCGTCTGACGGAGGCGTATCTGGTCCCCCGCGACTGGGCGTGAACGCCCTGCGCCCCCGGGCGGGGCGCAGGGCGTCCGGTTCGGGCGCGCGTCAGCCCTCCCGGTGGTAGCTGGTAACCTGCTCCACCTCGTTTTTGGAGCCGAGGACCACCGGTGCCCGCTCGTGGATGTCGGTCGGATCGAGCTCAAGGATCCGCTGCCGGCCGGTGGTCGCGGCGCCGCCGGCCTGCTCGACGATGAGGCTCATGGGATTGGCCTCGTACATCAGGCGCAGGCGGCCGCTTTGTCCCTTGGCCTTGATCTTGGCGTCGAGCGGGTACATGAACACCCCCCCGCGGCAGAGGATGCGGTGGACCTCGGCGACCATCGAGGCCACCCAGCGCATGTTGAAGTCCTTGCCCCGCGGCCCCTCCTTGCCCTGGAGGCACTCATCGATGTAGCGCTGGACCGGTTCCTCCCAGTGACGCTGGTTGGAGACGTTGATGGCGAATTCCTTGGTGTCCTCCGGGATCTGCACGTCCTTGCGGGTAAGGATGAACTCGCCGAAGTCGCGGTTGAGCGTGAACATCTGCACGCCCTGGCCCTTGACCGCGAGCACCAGGATCGTTGACGGCCCGTAGAGGCAGTAGCCGGCGGCCACCTGCTCCGTGCCGCGCTGGAGGAAGTCCCCGGTCGAGGGCTTTTCGCTGCCCTGCGGGGCGCGGACGATGGAGAAGATCGTGCCCACGGAGACGTTCACGTCGATGTTCGACGAGCCGTCGAGCGGATCGCACAGCAGCAGGTAGCGGCCCCGCTGGGACGGGTTGGGCAGGGGGTAGATGTCGTCCATCTCCTCGGAGACGAGCCCGGCGATGTGGCCGTTCTGGGTCAGGGCCTCGATGAAGACCTCGTTGGTGACCACGTCGAGCTTCTTCTGGGTCTCGCCCTGGACGTTCTCCGAGTCCGCCGACCCAAGCATGCCGACCAGGTCGCCCTTGTTGACCAGGTCCGCGATGCGCTTGCAGGCGACGGAGATGTCGTTGAGCAGGCCGGTGAATTCGCCGGTGGCCTCCGGCAGGTTGCGCTGCGTCTCGATGATGTAGTTGGTCAGAGTCGTACCGATGTGCATGGTTTTCTCCCCTGGCGTGCGGTTTCCATGGCTTCTTTAATATCAACCGAGGACATCCGCCGCCGATGGCGCGGCGGCGGCAAGCGTTCGGCGCATTCCTCCGGTACATTGGTGCGCAAGCCCATAAGCGTCAACACACAAGTCTGATCGCATGCCAAAGAACGCACTATATGCTCAGTCCGGCGGCGTCTCGGCGGTCATCAACGCCAGCGCCTGGGGCGTCATCGAGGCGGTGCGCGGCCATCCGGCCCATTTCGGCACCTGCTATGCGGCCCGCAACGGGATCCTCGGGGTGCTCGAGGAGGAGATCATCGACCTCGACGAGGAGGATCCGCTGACTCTCGCCGCGCTGCGCCACACGCCCGGTGGCGCGTTCGGGTCGTGCCGCTTCGACCTCGGCGATCTCCACGCGGACCGGGCGCAGTACGAGCGCCTGGTGGAGGTCTTCCACGCCCACGACATCGGCTACTTCTTCTACAACGGCGGTGGCGGCTCCATGGATACCGCCCACAAGGTCGCGCGCATCGGCGACGAACTCGGTTACCCCATCACCGCCGTCGGTGTGCCCAAGACCATCGACAATGACCTGGGCATGACGGATACCAGCCCTGGGTTCGGGTCGGCGGCGAAGTTCATCGCCACCGTGGTCCGCGAGGCAAGCCTCGACGTCGAGTCGGCCCACACCACCTCGACCCGGGTCTTCATCCTCGAGGTGATGGGGCGTCACGCCGGGTGGTTGGCGGCGGCGGCGGCACTGGCTCAGGAGTATGACGGCCGGCCGCCAATGCTGATCCTCTTCCCCGAGAGCCCCTTCGATCTGGGCGACTTCCTGACCCAGCTGCAGATGGCGATCCGCACCCACGGCTACTGCGTGGTGGTTGCCTCGGAGGGGCTGAAGAACCCGGATGGCTCCCTGTTCTCGGTGGCGCAGAGCCATGACATCTACGCCTATACGCAGCTCGGCGGCGTGGCGCCGCGGCTCGCCGAGATCATCCGCCAGGAGACGGGGCACAAGCTGCACTGGTCGGTGGTGGACTACATTCAGCGGGCGGCCCGGCATCTGGCCTCGCGCACCGATGTCGAGCAGGCCTACGCCGTCGGGCGGGCTGCCGTGGAAGGGGTGGTGGCCGGCCGGCATGGCTTCATGCCGGTGATCCGCCGTGAATCGGACCAGCCGTATCGCTGGTCCATCGACCGGGTACCGCTCGAGGAGGTGGCGAGCATCGAGCGCGGGTTGCCGCCCTCGTTCATCTCGCCGGACGGCTACGGCATCACCGCCGCCTGTCGCGACTACCTGCGACCGCTGATCGAGGGCGAGGACTATCCGCCGTTCGAGCGCGGACTGCCCTGCTATCCGCGTATCCGCGGGGTACTACGCCCCCAGCGCTGCCCGCCGTTCCGCGCCGAACCGCCGGGTTAGTCCCCGGTCGGCGGCGCTCCGGCGCGCGACTCAACGTGGGCGAGGATGGCGTCGGCGTAGAGGCCGGCGGTGTCCTGCGCCGCCTGCACCGTGGCTGCCGCCTGCTCGCCCATCTCCCGGCGGGTCCGGGGATCCTGTGCCAGCTCGGCGATGGCGTGGCGCAGGTCGGTCTCATCGAAGAACCGCTGCGCCCCGCCGGCGGCCAGCAACCGCTCCGACTCTTCGGCAAAGTTGCTCATGTGCGGCCCGAACAGGATGGGCTTGCCCAGCCGGGCCGGCTCCACCAGGTTCTGCCCGCCGCGGCGGATCAGCGAGCCGCCGATGATCACCGTCTCCGCGCCGGCCATAAAGGCCTCCAGCTCCCCCAGGGTGTCGGCTACGTAGATGTCGGCCCACTGCCAGTCCTCGCCGGCCGAGCGCAGCGCCACCCGGAAACCGGCCTGCTGCAGCGACTGACGGATCGCCGGCCCGCGCTCTGGGTGGCGCGGGACGATGACCAGCAGCTGCGGCACGTCCCGCTCCCTGCGCGCCTCGGCCCAGCAATTGGCGATGCGGATCTCCTCATCATCATGGGTCGAGGCGGCCACCAGCGCCGGGCGCCGGAAGGCGAACGGCTCCGGGGGTGGGGTGATCGGCGGGGCCAGTTTCAGGCTGCCGAGGGTGTGCAGACGCTCGGCGGGGACGCCGAAGCCGGCGAAGCGCCGGGCGTCCAGGGTGCTGCGGGCCAGGATGAGATCGACGTGGGCTAGGGCCTTGCCCTGCAGCCGCCGGATCACCGCGGCCCCCTCGACGGTGCGATCGGAGAGCCGGGCGTTGGCCAGCAGCAGCGGGATGCTTCGCCGTGCGGTGGCGGCATAGAGATTCGGCCAGATCTCCGTCTCCAGGATCACCGCCGCGCGCGGCTGGAAGGTGTCCAGAAAGCGGCGCACCGCCCCGGGCCAGTCCAGTGGCAGGTAGGCGTGGCGGGTGGCGGCGGGCAGTACGTGGGCAGCGGTCTCGGCGCCGGTGGCGGTGGCCGTGGTGACCAGCAGTGGCAGCCCGGGTCGGCGCGCGGCGAGGGCGTGGACCAGCGGGGCTGCGGTGCGCACCTCGCCCACCGAGGCGCAGTGCAGCCACAGCGGCTGGTCCGCCTCGGTCAGTCCGTAGTATCCGCGGCGCTCGCGGCGCATGCGGGCGCCGCCGCGCTGGCGAGTGCTGCGCACCAGCCACAGCCAGATCAGCGGTGACAGGCCGTAGAGCAGGGCGGTATAGACGGGTTTGAGCATCGGTTCAGTAGCGCGGGGGCTCACCCTCGGGTCGGGATTTGAAGCGTTTACGTACCCAGAAGTACTGCTCCGGCTGATGCCGGATCCATCGCTCGATCAGTTGGTTGATGCGCGCGGTGTCGGCGTGGATGTCGCCGCTGGGGAAGGCCTCCAGTGGCGGCTCAAAGACCAGCCGGTAGCGCCCACCCGGCAGCCGCTGCGGGTAGTAGGGCAGCACGATGCAGTCGGTGCGCTCGGCCAGTCGCGCGGTGGCTGGTGTGGTGGCCGCCTGGATGCCGAAAAACGGCGCGAAGATGCCGCCGCGCCGCGGGGCGATGTTCTCGTCCGGCGCGTACCAGATGATGTCGCCGCCCTTGAGCGCGCGGATCATGCCGCGCATGTCTTGGTTGGAGATCACATCCTCGATGCGGCGGCGCCGATTGCGCCGGATCAGGGTGGCCACCAGCGGGTTGCGGTCCTCGCGGTAAAGGGCCTTGAACGGCGTGATCTGACGCACCCGGGCGCCGCTGAGCTCCAGGCCAAGCATGTGGCAGGTCAGCAGCAGGACGCCGCGACCGCTGTCGCGTGCGGCCTCGAGATGCTCTTGGCCGTGGACCTCGAAGAGCTCGGCGATGCGCTCCATGGGCAGCCACCAGCCCATGGCCGTCTCCACCACGCCTATGCCCATCAGCCGGAAGTTCTCCCGGGCGATGGTCTGCCGGCGCTGGGCGGAGAGTTCCGGGAAGCTCAGCTCCAGGTTGCGCAGGGCCAGCCGGCGCCGCTCCCCCGCCAGATGCCAGGCGAGTTCGCCGATCGCGGCGCCGATGGCCATGCGCGCCCGGTGGGGCAGGGCCACCACGCCCCGCAGCAGACCCAGCTGCAGCCACACCCCCCAGAAGCGCGGATGGAGGAAGCGCAGCTGCAGCAGGCGGTCGTCCTTCGGGGTGGGCCGGGCCCCGCGGCGTCGGCCCTTGGGGGCGGTCACGGTGTCGCTCAAAGCTTGAATGGGTTCCTCTTGGTCAGGCCGCGCAGCGGCGGTACCGCGGTATCGAAGACGCTCTGGGTGGACCAGGCGTTGGGCCCGGTGCGCGTGATGCGCAGGGCCTCCATCATCGGGCCGCTGCCGACGATGACGAACAGACGCCCGCCGATGGTCAGCGAGCTGTGGAAGCCGTCGTGGAGCTCCGGCAGGGAGCCAGTGACGGCGATCACGTCGTAGTGCTGGCCATCGTGCCAGCCGCTGGCAGCGTCGCCCTGGGCCAGCTCGATCTGCTCGCCCAGCCCGGCGGCCCCGAGCCGCTGCTGCGCCTGCCGGTGCAGGTCGGCTTGGAGCTCGACGCTGGTTACGTGGCCGCACAGGTGGGCCAGACAGGCGGTGACGTAGCCGCTGCCGGTGCCGATCTCCAGCGCCTTCTCGCCCGGGGCCGGGTCCAGTTCCTGGAGCATCCGCCCCTCCAGGCGGGGCTCCATCATGACCTCGCCGTTGCCCAGTGGCAGCTGCAGGTCGCTGTACGCCATCCCGCGCAGGTGCTCCGGCACGAACGCTTCTCGGGGGATCTCCTCCAGCACCTCCAGCACCCGCGGCTCGAGCACGTTCCACGGGCGGATCTGGCGGCGGATCATGTTGTCGCGTGCCGAATCAGTCACGCTTTGTGTCATTATAATCTCCTCCCCTCATCCCTGGAGCGATGGGCAGGGCAATCGTAGGGGGTCTGGTCGGGCGCGGCAAGCACTCCTTGCGTTGGCCGCCGGATGCTGGTATAAAAACCGCCTTTTCCGGCGGCTGCCGGCGAGCTGGGATTGAGGAGCGTAGTTATGTCCAAGGTCTGCCAAGTCACCGGCAAGCGTCCGGGTACGGGAAACAACGTTTCCCACGCCAACAACAAGACGCGCCGGCGTTTTCTGCCCAACCTGCACGATCACCGCTACTGGGTGGAGAGCGAGAATCGCTGGGTACGGCTGCGTGTCTCCGCCAAGGGCATGCGGATCATCGATAAACGCGGCATTGACGCGGTGCTCGCCGACATGCGGGCCCGTGGGGAGAGGGTCTAATGGCCGGGAAGAGCGCACGCGAAAAGATCAAGCTGGTGTCGAGCGCCGGCACGGGCCACTTCTACACCACCGACAAGAACAAGCGGAACACCCCGCACAAGCTTGAGATGAAGAAGTACGATCCGGTGGTGCGCAAGCACGTGACCTACCGCGAGACCAAGCTCAAGTAACACCGACGGCGTCCCCATGCGCCGTGTGGCGAACGGGCCCGGCTGCCTTCGGCACCGGGCCCGTGTCGTTTCGGGGTTCCGATCGCGCTTGACCGGTCCGCCTGGCTCGAAGACCCTTGCAGCCAGCCCCCCAACGCTGCATCGTGGAGAGTCCCTGCCATGTCGGAGGTCTTCCTGGCTCGTCAGCCGGTGTTCGACCGCGAACTGCGAGTCTGCGGCTACGAACTCCTCTACCGCGGCGGGCGCGAGGACTCGGCCCGTTTTGTCGACGGCGACGCCGCCACTGCCACGGTCATCCTCAACGCCTTCATGGAGATCGGGCTCCGCGCGGTCACCGGCGGGCAGCCGGCGTATCTCAACCTCACCCGTCGATTCCTCCTGCAGCAGCCCGTCCCGTTCCCGCAGCACGAGGTGGTCCTTGAGGTCCTGGAGGACATTGAGCCGGACGCCGAGCTGAGGGGGGCGCTGTGCCGGCTGTCACGGCAGGGCTACCGCATTGCCCTGGATGACTATTTGCTCGACGGCTCGGGGCGGGAGCGCCTGCTGCCCTGCGTGGACATGGTCAAGGTGGACGTGCTCGGTATGGCGCCGCAGGAGATCGTCCGCCACGCTCGGACTCTGCAGCGCCAGGGGGTGCCCGCCCTGCTCGCCGAGAAGATCGAGAGCCAGGAGGTTATGGAGCTCTGCCGCGCCGCGGGGTTCGATTACTTCCAGGGCTTCTTCCTGTCGCGGCCGTCGACCCTCTCGCGGCGCTCGGTGCCGCACAACCGCCTGCCATTGCTGCGCCTGATCGCCTCGCTGCAGCGCCCGGAGCTGGATGTCCGCGAGATCGAGCGGATCATCGGCCAGGACGTCTCGCTGTCGTACAAGATCCTGCGTTACCTGGCCTCGCCGCTGTTCCCCACGCGGGATATCGACAGCATCCGTGCCGCCGTGCTCTATCTGGGGCGGCGGCAGCTGGCCAACTGGGCCGTGCTGCTGGCCATGACCTCCTACGGCGATCAACCCTCCGAGCGCATCGTGGCCCTACTGGTGCGTGCGCGCACCTGCGAGCAGCTCGTCCGGCACCGCCACGGTGGCTCGGACCCCGGAGCGGCGTTCACCGTCGGTCTGTTCTCGGGGCTCGATGCGGTGCTCGATGCGCCGCTGTCGGTCATCTGTGCCGAGTTGCCGCTGAGCACCGAGGTGCGTCAGGCTCTGCTCGAGCTTGAAGGCCCTTACGGCGGCATCCTCGCGGCGGTGCTGGCCCAGGAGCGCGGCGACTGGGAGCGCCTGGCCGGAAGCGGTATCGAGCCGCTGCAGGTCAATCACCACTACCTTGAGGCGCTGCGCTGGGCGGACGCCCAGTGGGCCTGGCTGGCCCATCTCTCCCGGGCCGAGCACGCCGATCGGCACCCTTCCCTGCGCCGGCGCAGCCCGCCGTCATCGTCTTGATCCGGGTGGAGCCGCCGCGTGCCTGAGCTGCCCGAGGTGGAGACCACCCGCCGTGGCCTGCAGGAGCACCTGGTCGGCCGGGTGCTGCGGCGCGTCGTGGTGCGCCAGCCGCAGCTGCGTTATCCCGTGCCGGAGGGGCTGGAGGTGGCGGTGGCCGGGTGCCGGGTGGTGGCCCTGGAGCGTCGCGCCAAGTACCTGCTCATCCGGCTCGAGGGCGGTCCCTGGCTGCTGCTGCACCTGGGCATGTCCGGGAGCCTGCGCTTGGTGGCGGCGACCGATGCGCCCGGGCGGCATGACCACGTCGATCTGGTGCTCGACGACGGCCGCGCCCTGCGGCTGACCGACCCGCGGCGTTTCGGCTGCCTGCTCCTCGGCGAGGGCGACCCCGAGGCCCATCGGCTGCTCTCCCGCCTGGGGCCCGAACCGTTGGGGCCGGCGTTCGACGGCGCGTATCTGCACCGCGCCGCCCGGGGGCGCCGGGTGGCGGTGAAGGCCTTCCTGATGGATGCCACCGTGGTGGTCGGGGTCGGGAACATCTACGCCAACGAGGCGCTCTTTCGTGCCGGGATCCGCCCGGATCGCGCCGCCGGGCGCATCGCGCGGGTGCGGTACGAGCGCCTGGCCGGGGCCGTGCGGGAGGTTCTGGAGGCGGCGCTGGCGGCCGGTGGCACCACCCTGCGCGACTTCACCGACGGCGCGGGGCGGCCGGGGTATTTCGCCGTCGATCTGTCGGTCTACGGCGGCTCCAGCTGCCCGTCCTGCGCCAGCGCGCTGCGCCAGCTCCGGGTGGCGCAGCGCGGGACCTGGTTCTGCCCCCGCTGCCAGCGCTGAGCGTGCTCAGAGCGCCGGCTGCCCCAGCCACAGGCCGATGGCGAACAGGGTCATGAACAGCAGGATGATGAACACGTCGCGCAGCATCCGGAACAGGTCGTCGAGCTTGGGGACCGGGGCCCGCACCCCGTAGTCCCGTGGGTCGAGGGTCCCTTCGTCGGCCCGGGCGATGATCTCCCGGGCCAGTTCCCGCGCCCACGGTGGGGTGCAGTCCTGATCGCGCATGTATAGCCCGAAGAGACGGTCCAGGTCCTCGCGCCGGGCAATGCGCCGGAACTGGTGCCAGTGGGCGAGGGCGAAGAAGTCGTACTCGGAGATCTGCAGCAGCTGGGCCGCCTCGAGTACGCTGTTGTCGTAGACCAGCGGCTTGAACCACGACCAGGCCATGACGCCCTCCTTGCAGGGTCGGGTCAGGGAACGCGGCGGACGCGCAGGCGCAACGCCTCCGCCACGGCCGGATGCACGAAGCGCGAGACGTGGGGGGGGCGGGGGGGGGGCGCCCCCCCCC
>NZ_JAJNQP010000020.1:0-42720 GCF_022227985.1 Halorhodospira sp. M38 | reverse complement strand
CTCCGGTTCGGGCTCTGGTTCCGGTTCGGGCTCCGGTTCCTGACGCCGCTCCATCTCCGCCTCCACGGCGGCGCTATCCACCGCGGTGGCCTCGATGACCGGGCCGTCGAACGAGGGGGCTTCGGGGGTGCGGGTGCAGGTTGCGAAGTTCGCACCCACCACCGTGAATACCGCCACATGCCCCAGGGTGGAGTAGATCACAAAACGCGACGGGCTGCTCGCCAGCCGGCGCGGCAGTCTGGGGGTTGGCACTCTCAGCCAGCGCATGGGCAGGGCCTCATCCCGCGTCGGGGGCCGGGCCGTTGTCCGGTGGCTGACTCATCAGTCCCACACTCGGCACCCCGGCTGCCTGGAGTTCGGCCATCAGGGCCACGACCTCGCCGTAGGCCACTTGCTGGTCGCCGCGCAGTAGCACGCGTCGCTCCGGATCGTCGCTCATGATCCCGCCGACCTGCTCCAGGAGCTCTCCCCGGGAGAGGGGCTCCTCAGGGTCGTCGGCAAGGTTGAGGTAGACCCGGCCTTCGGCGTCGACACTGACGATCAGTGGCTCCGCTTCGTCCTCGTCCAGCGGCGAGCTGCTCACCTGCGGCAGATCCAGGTCGACGCCGTGGTAGAGCAGCGGTGCGGTGACCATGAAGATCACCAGCAGCACCAGCATGACGTCGATGTACGGGACGACGTTGATCTCCGACATTGGCCGCCGACGGCTGCGGCGTGTCCCGGTCGGTGTCACCCGTGCCAAGGCGTGCCCTCCTACCTGGCCGGCGCCGCGCCGGCCGCATGCGTATGCCGCTCGAGGATGCTGGTGAACTCCTCGACGAAGGTCTCGTAGCGGTTGGCGAGCCGCTCGGCGCGGTTGGCGTAATGGTTATAGGCGATGACCGCCGGAATGGCCGCGAACAGCCCCAGGGCGGTGGCGATCAGGGCCTCGGCGATGCCCGGCGCCACGGTGGCCAGGGTCGCCTGCTGTTGCCCGGCCAGGGCGCGGAACGAGTTCATGATGCCCCACACGGTCCCGAACAGCCCCACGTAGGGGCTGACCGAGCCCACCGTGGCCAGGAACTGCAGGTGGCGCTCGGCGTTGTCCAGTTCGCGGCTGACCGATACGCGCATGGCGCGATGGGCGGCCTCGACCACTGCCGCCGGCGGGGCTCCGCTCTGCTTGCGCATGCGCGAGAACTCCTGAAAGCCGGCGCGGAAGATACGCTCCATGCCGGCGTGCTCGCCGGGGCCCTCGTCGCTGAGCCGGCGGTAGATCTCGGCCAGGTTGCCGCCGGCCCAGAACTCCTCTTCGAAGCGGATGGCGGTCTGCTCGGCGCGCTTGAGGATCAGGCGCTTGTAGAGGATCAGCGCCCACGAGGTGATCGAGGCGAGGATCAGCGACAGCATCACGGCCTGCACCAGCAGGCTGGCGTCGAGGATGAGACGGATGACAGAGACGTCGGCGGTCATGGTTGTCGTTCGCGCTGGCAGGGCCGGAGGATCGAATTTAACGACAGCTAGTTACAGAAACAAGTTCCACTGGAATGACAAGTGCCGGGGCGTCGTCGCCCGGTCCGCGCTCCCGGCGAGCTACCCGAACAGGTCGCCGGAGCGGGTTGGTTGCCCGGGCACACCGAGCAGGGTGTAAGCGTGCTCGGTAGCCACCCGGCCGCGCGGGGTGCGCATCAGGTAGCCCTCCTGGATCAGGTACGGCTCGACCACGTCCTCCAGGGTGCCGCGCTCCTCGCCGATGGCGGTGGCGAGGTTGTCCAGCCCGACCGGGCCCCCGCCGAACTTGTGGACCACCGCCTCGAGCAGGCGCCGGTCCTGTTCGTCGAGGCCGTTGCGATCGACGTCGAGCAGCTCCATGGCGTCCGCGGCGACCTGCTGCGTAATCCGCCCGTCGGCCCGCACCTCGGCGAAGTCGCGCACCCGGCGCAGCAGGCGGTTGGCCACCCGGGGCGTGCCGCGGGCTCGGCGGGCGATCTCAGCGGCGCCGTGCGCCTCGGCGCTGACCCCCAGTCGGCCGGCCGAGCGCTCGACGATGCGCGTCAGCTCGTCCACCGGGTAATAGGCGAGGCGCTGCACGATGCCGAAGCGGTCGCGCAGCGGCGAGGTCAGCAGGCCGGCCCGTGTGGTGGCCCCGACCAGGGTGAACGGTGGCAGGTCGAGCTTGATCGAGCGCGCTGCCGGCCCCTCGCCGATGACGATGTCGATCCGGAAATCCTCCATGGCCGGGTAGAGCACCTCCTCGACCACCGAGGAGAGCCGGTGGATCTCGTCGATGAACAGGACGTCGCCGGGCTCGAGGTTGGTCAGGATGGCCGCCAGGTCACCGGGGCGGTCGAGGACCGGTCCGGAACTCTGGCGGAGGTTGGCGCCCATCTCGGTGGCGATGATGTTGGCCAGCGTGGTCTTGCCCAGCCCCGGCGGGCCGAAGAGCAGGGTGTGGTCCAGCGGTTCGTTGCGCCCCCGGGCGGCGTGAATGAAGATCTCCAGCTGTTCGCGCACCCCGGCCTGGCCGACGTACTCGTCCAGGCTCACCGGGCGCAGGGCGCGCTCCAGCGCCGCCTCTTCGCCGTTGCCGGCAGCGTCGATGATGCGCTCGGGCGGTCCGTGTTCGTCGCTCATGATCACCCCCCTCGCGGCACGGCGCGCTGAAGCGCACGCCGGATGATCGCTTCACAGCCAAGGCCCGGCTCGGCCGCGCCGCGGGCCATGCGCGAGGCTTCGGGCGGTTTGTAGCCCAGAGCGACGAGGCCCTCAACGGCCTCGCCCACCGGGTCATCCCCGCCTGCGGGCTGGTCGGCCTGCTGCGTGGCGGTGCCGGCGCCGCCGGAGGCGATGCCTTCGAGTCGGTCGCGCAGTTCGACGATGAGTCGCTCGGCGGTCTTGCGGCCGATTCCCGGTACCTGAGTCAGCCGTTTGGGGTCGTCGTCGCGGACGCAGCGGACCAGCTCCTCGCCGTCGACACCGGAGAGCAGGGCCAGGCCCAGCTTGGGCCCCACCCCGGAGACCCGGATCAGCCGCCGGAACAGGTCGCGCTCGGCGCGCGCGCGGAAGCCAAACAGGGTCTGCCCGTCCTCGCGGACGCTGAGGTGGGTATGCAGAATGACCTCCTGGCCGGTCTCGGGGAGGGCCTCGATGGTGGACAGCGGTGCCTCGACCTCGTAGCCGAGCCCGTTGACCTCGACCACCAGGGTGGGGGGGCGCTTCTCGAGCAGGGTACCGCGCAGTCGGGCGATCATCGCGGGGCTCCGGAGGCGGCCTGCGCCAGCGGCGCGCTGCGGTGATGGGCGTGGCAGAGGGCGGCGGCCAGAGCGTCGGCGGCGTCCTCGGCCGGGTTGGTGCGCAGACGCAGCAGCGCCCGGACCATGTAGCCCACCTGGCCCTTGTCGGCGCGGCCGCTGCCTGCGACGGCCTGCTTGATCCGCGCCGGCGCGTACTCGGCCACCGGCAGTCCGGCGTGGACGCAGGCGGTCAGCGCGGCGCCGCGGGCGTGCCCGAGCTTGAGCGCGGTGTCGGCGTTGCGGTGGACGAAGACCTGCTCGAGGGCGACCTCGTCGGGGTGGTGCTCGGCGATCAGCCCGGCCAGGCCGTCGAAGATGCGGCCCAGTCGCTCGGGCAGTCCAGACTGCCGGGGCAGGCGCAGCGTCCCCTCAGCCACCAGGCGACAGGGTCGGCCGTCGTCGACGATCCCGTAGCCGGTGACCCGCGAGCCGGGGTCGATGCCGAGGATGCGGGTCATCGCCTAGCCTTCTTCGTAGGCCTCCGCCGGCAGGTCGGCGTTGGTGTAGACGTGCTGCACGTCGTCCAGATCCTCCAGGCGCTCGATCAGCTTGGCGGTGCTGCGGGCGTTCTCGCCCTCGACCTGTACGGTCAGGTCCGGGCGCTGGGTCACGTCCGCCTGGGCCGGCTCCAGCCCGGCTTGGATCAGCGCATCGCGCACGCCCCGGTAGGCCTCCGGGGTCGTGAGCACCTCCAGCGAGCCGTCGTCGTTCTCTACCAGGTCATCGGCGCCGGCCTCCAGGGCGACTTCGAGCACTTGGTCGCTGTCCGTGCCCGGGGCGAAGATCAGCACACCGCGCTCCTGAAAGAGATAGGCGACCGAGTTGTCGGTGCCCATCTTGCCGCCGTGCTTGCTGAAGGCGTGGCGAACCTCGGAGACGGTGCGGTTGCGGTTGTCGGTCATGCAGTCGACCATGATCGCCGAGCCGCCGGGGCCGTAGCCCTCGTAGCGGATCTCCTCGTAGGCCTCCGCCTCCTCCAGGCCGGCGCCCTTCTTGATGGCAGCGTCGGCGCGGTCCTTGGGCAGGTTCACCGCGAAGGCGCGGTCCAGGGCCAGCCGCAGCCGCGCGTTCATCTCCGGGTCGGGCCCGCCAAGGCGCGCCGCGACGGTGATCTCGCGGATGTGCTTGGTGAAGATCTTGGACCGTTTGGCGTCCTGCGCCCACTTGTGGCGCTTGATGTTGGCCCACTTGCTGTGTCCAGCCATGGATCCTCTACAGGCTTGTTCGTCGGGGGGTCGCTCGAGCGCGTCAGGATACCACGCCCGCCGGGTTGGCTCCGAGGAGCCGCTTACGCCGCGGCCGGCTCGATCACGGCCCGGGCGTCCTCGCGCAAGTCGCGGCGCAGTAGCTTGCCCACGGCGGATTTGGGTAGGGCGTCGCGGAAGATCACCCGCCGGGGTACCTTGTAGTTGGTCAGCTGCTGCCGGGCGAAGTCGATCAGCTCCGGCTCGGTGAGTTCCTCGTCGCCGGGTGTGACCACGAATGCGACCACCGTTTCGCCCGCCTCGCCCCGCGGCGCGCCGACTACGGCGACCTCGGCCACGGCCGGGTGCTCGGCGAGGGCCTCCTCGACCTCATTGGGGTACACGTTGAAGCCGGAGACGTCGATCATGTCCTTCTTGCGGTCGACGATGTGGATGTAGCCGTCGCTGTCCATGTAGCCGATGTCACCGGTGTGGAACCATCCTCCGCGCAGTGCCAGGCGGTTCTCCTCGGGGCGTTGCCAGTAGCCCTCGAACACCTGCGGGCCGCGGCCGACGATCTCGCCGGTCTGGCCCTGGGGGGCGGGCTGGTCGTTGTCGTCGACGATGCGCACATCCGTGCCGGGCAGTGGAACCCCGACACTGCCCAGGCGGTTTTCGCCGTGGGGCGGGTTCACCGCCAGGACCGGGCTGGTCTCGGTCAGTCCGTAGCCTTCGAGTGGGGTGTGGCCAAGGAGCGACCGCCACTGTTCGGCGGTGCTGCGGTGCAGGGCGGTGCCGCCGGCGATGGCGAAATCCAGGTGCCTTGGCGGGTTGTTGCGGAACCACTCCGCCTGCAGCAGGCCGTGGAAGAGCAGGTTGACCGCCGAGAACTTGCTGACCGGGAACTGTTCGAAGGCCTTGCGCAGCTTGTCCACCGGTCGCGGCGAGGGGCAGAGGATGTTTCGGCAGCCGTAGTGGTGGAAGGTCAGCAGATTAAAGGTGAAGGCAAAGATGTGGTAGAGCGGCAGCGCGGTCAGGACCACGTCCTGCCCCGGGCGGATGGCGTCGCCGGCCATGGCGCTGATCTGGCCGAGGTTGGCGAGGATGTTGCGGTTGCGCAGCTCTGCGCCCTTGGGTAGCCCGGTGGTGCCGCCGGTGTACTGCAGCAGGGCGAGGTCGTCGGCGCCGCGCTCGGGCCAGGGCTGCGGGCCCAGGTGTTCGCCGCGGCTCAGGACCGCCCCGAGCCGGCGGGCGTTCGGCGGTGCTGCCGGGATCTCGCGCTTGGCCCGCAGCACGCCGTGGACCAGTCCGCGTTTGAGCCAGGGGAAGAGGTCGGCGATGCCGGTCAGCACCACTTCCTCGACCGCGGTTCCGGTCAGGGCGCCGGAGAGCTTGTCGGCGAAGAGATCGACGATGACCAGCACGCGTGCGCCGCTGTCGCTCAGCTGGTGCTGCATCTCCCGCGGGGTGAAGAGCGGGTTGATGTTCACCAGCACCGCGCCGGCGCGCAGAGTGCCGAAGACGGCGATCGGGTAGGGGAGGGAGTTGGGCATCTGGAGCGCCACCCGGTCGCCGGGGCGGATCCCGGCTTCGGCGATCAGCCAGGCGGCGAAGCAGTCGGCCAGGCGGTCGACGGTGGCGAAATCCAGGCTGGCATGCAGGCCGTTCTCCAGGCAGGCGGTGTAGGCAGGCAGCCGCGGGGTTTGCTCGGCCCGCCGCCGGGCGATGTCCGCCACCGTGGTCAGTTCCTGCAGCGTCGGGTCGGTGCCGTGACGGGTGCCGTAGCAGCGCTCCCAGGGGCGGGCATCGTAGAATGCGGCGGCGCCTTGATCGCTCATGGTTCTCCTCCGTCGACCGTAGGTTTTTTTGTCGTTGTGAGGTTAAACGATCTGATCTGTCCGGAGCACCATCACTGTGTCTGCACCCCTGCGAATCCGAACCCTGCCGTACATCGCTGATGGACCCGCGGCCATGCGCGCGCTTGGCGGCGAGGCGTGGTCGGCGTGGCTCGATTCGGGCCACGGTGGCTGCGCCGGAGCGCGCTACGACATCCTCGTCGCCCGGCCGACGGTTACCCTGGTCGCCGCTGGCGGGCAGACCACCATCCGCCGCGGCGGGCGAGTGGAGCGCCGCGGCGGCGATCCGCTGGCGCACCTGGCCGCCGAGCTCGATGCCCTCGGGCCGCTGCCGGTCGATGGCCGCTGGCCGTTCACCGGCGGCGCAGTGGGGTATTTCGGCTACGATCTGGGGCGGCGGCTGATGGGGGTGGGGGGACCGGATCCCGGCATGCCCGAGATGGCGGTGGGCATCTACGAGCAGGCGGTGATCACCGACCATCATCACGGCTGCAGCATGGCGGTGGGGCGGCGCCTCGATGAGGACTGGTTGGCCGATATGGCGCGGCGTTGGGAGGCGGGTGGCAGCGTGCAGCCGTGGTCCACGGCCGGAGCGCTCCGGCGCGAACCGGAGGCCGACGGGTACGCCGCCGCCTTCCGGCGGGTGCAGGCGTATTTGCACGCCGGCGACTGTTATCAGGTGAATCTGGCCCGCCGCTTCTCGGTGCCCTACCGGGGCGATCCGCGGGCCGCCTACCTCGCCCTGCGCGCCGCTTCGTCGGCACCGTTCGCGGCGTGGCTGCGCTTCCCCGGGGGCGATGTGCTCAGCCTGTCGCCGGAGCGTTTCCTGCATCTCGATGGCGATGGGGGAGTGACCACGGAGCCGATCAAGGGCACCCGGCCGCGGGCGGCCGATCCGGCTGAGGATGCGGCGGCCCGGCGTGATCTGTTGGGCAGTGCCAAGGACCGGGCCGAGAACGTGATGATCGTGGACCTGCTGCGCAACGACCTGGGCAAGGGGTGCGCGGTGGGCAGCGTGCGGGTGCCCTCGCTGTGCCGGGCGGAACGCTTTGCCAGCGTGCACCATCTGGTCAGCACCGTGACCGGGCGCCTGGCGCCGGGGCGGTGTGCCACCGATCTACTGCGTGACTGCCTGCCCGGCGGTTCCATCACCGGTGCGCCGAAGCGCCGGGCCATGGAGATCATCGCCGAGCTCGAGCCGGGGCCGCGCGGTGTTTACTGTGGGGCCATCGGCTACCTGGGGCTGGACGGGCGCATGGACACCAGCATCGCCATTCGGACCGCCACCTGTCGCGGCGGGACCATGACCTACTGGGCCGGCGGGGGCGTGGTAGCGGACTCCACCGCCGAGGCCGAGCTGCAGGAGACGGAGGACAAGGCCGCCGGCTTCCTGTCACTGGCCGAAGGCGGAGGGCCCGCGGCGGCGGTCAGTCGTCGCCGCTGAGCAGCTGCGCGAAGGCTGCCAGGGCCTCGTACTCCTCGCGGCAGGCGGTGCTCACGCGTTCGAGTTTGCGCTGCGGGATGGGCGGGGCGTCGGCGCACTGCTCCGGATCGAAGCCCCGTTGCAGCCACTCGTTGGCGAACCGGATGGTGGCCACCAGGTCCGCGTGGGGGCCCTCGTAGCGGTCGCGGTGGGCGTTCTCGGTGGCGACGGCGATCGGCTCGGGGATCGACCACTCGCGCAACAGCAGTGCGCCGGCCTCGCCGTAGTCGCAGCCGAGCGCCTGGTAGGTCAGTCCGGCCAGCGAGCGCTCCGGGTCCGCCTCATGTTCGGCGAGGATCTCATCCATGGTCTGCGGGAAGATGTGGACCAGCAGGAGCAGGCCGATGCTGTGCAGGACGCCGCCCAGATAGGCGGCGTCGCGGCTCTCGCGCGGCGCGGCATCGGGGGCGAGGCGGGCGGCACAGAAGGCGGTGCCCAGGGCCTCGTGCCAATAGCGCTGCAGCTGGAAGTGTGGGCACTGGGCGGTCCGGAAGAGTTCGTTGAGCAGCAGCGAGGTGGCGAGCACGCGTACCCGGTTGAGCCCGATGCGCATGATCGCCTGCTCGAGCGAGTAGACGGTCTCGCGCCGGGAGAAGAAGGCGTAGTTGGCGATGGCCACGATGCGCGCCGCCAGGCCCGGCTCGCGGGCCAGGGTTTCGGCGACATCACTGATGTTGACCTCGTTGTGGCTGGTGGCCACAAGGATGTCGTGAGCGACGTAGGGCAGGGCGGGCAGGGTCTCGGAATCACCCAGCCGCTCCAGTGTGGCCACCCGGTCGGCGTTGCCCATGAGAAACCTCGGTTGCGGTTCGGTGGGGCCAGCCTGGGGGGCGGGCCAGCGCCGCGTGAAAGTTCTCCGCCATGTTAGCAACTCGCTTGACACTCTACGCACCGCAGCATAGGGTTCGGTTGCCCGCGCCGGAGGCCCTGAATGTCAGATACCCGGATCATCAAGAAGTACCCCAACCGCCGCCTCTACGATACGGCGATCTCGAGCTATATCACCCTGGCCGACGTCAAGCGCCTGGTGCTCGAGAGTGTCGACTTCCAGGTCGTCGACGCCAAGACGCGTGAGGACATTACCCGCAGCATCCTGCTCCAGATCATCAGCGAGGAGGAGGAGGAGGGCGAGCCGATCTTCTCCAGCCAGCTGCTGGCCCAGTTGATCCGGGCCTACGGCGGCAACATGCAGAACATGCTCACCAGCTATCTGGAGAAGAGCCTGGAGCTCTGGGCGGATCAGCAGCGCGTCTTCCAGCAGCGTACCCGCGAGTTCATGGACCATAACCCCATGAACATCATGACCCAGTTCGCCGAGCGCAACCTGGCCCTGTGGCGCCAGATGAGCGGGATGGACAGCAGCCGCGACGAGGAAGGCAGCCGTGACGAGGAAGGCAGCGGCGGGTTCGAGGATCCGCCCGCCTCCAACCGGGGCCCCGGTCGCCACCGCCAGGATCAGTAAAGCGAATATCAGTAAAGCGAATAACTGACCCCGCGAAGGCTTTCCGGCTTTCCAGGGTGTCCTGTGCCGGGTGATTTCGCAGGTCTCCCGTAACCCCTCCAGATTCCGCCCTGCGCCGTCGTTGGCCGGGCTCGCCGGCCCGCGTTGACACTCGCTGCGGCGCAGCATAAGCTTCTTAGGCGCAGCGTATGCTGCGATGCACAAAAGTGGTGCAGCGCGGCATCCGGCCGTGCGCCCGCTGCGTGCAAGTCCAATGCAGAAAAGCGAGGAATACCGATATGGCAGGTCGTTTGGCCCTGGTAACCGGAGGCAACGGTGGCATCGGCACCGCTGTCTGTCGCGAACTCGCCGCGCAGGGATATCGCGTGGTCACCACCTGCGTGGACGCCAAGGCGGAGCGCGTTGAGGATTGGCAGGCGCAGCTGCGCGAGGAGGGCTACGAGGTCGGCTACGTCGAGTGCAACGTGGCGGATTACGAGTCCTGCCAGCGCATGGCCGAACAGATGAAGCAGGCCTACGGCGAGGTGGAGGTGCTGGTCAATCTCGCCGGCATCACCCGTGACGCCTTTTGCCACAAGATGGAGCACCAGGACTGGCAGGATGTCATCGACATCAACCTGGACAGCGTGTTCAACGTCACGCGCCAGTTCCTCAACGGCATGCGGGATCGCGGCTTCGGGCGCATCGTCAATGTCGCCTCGGTGAACGGTCAGACCGGGCAGTTCGGTCAGGCGAACTACTCCGCGGCCAAGGCCGGCATGCACGGCTTCACCATGGCGCTGGCCAAGGAGAACGCACGTAAGGGTGTCTCGGTGAACACCGTCTCACCCGGGTACGTGGCGACGAGCATGACGGCGGCGATCCCGGAGAACGTGCGCGAGCAGATCGTTTCGCAGATCCCGGCGGGCCGCATGGCCGAGCCCGGTGAGATCGCGCGGGTGATCGGCTTCCTGGTAGCGGACGAGTCGGGCTACATCACCGGCGCCAATGTGCCGGTCAACGGTGGTCAGTTCTGCAGCTTCTGAGCCGGTTTGGCCCGCCCCGGTGATCAGCGATTGCTCAGGGGCGGGCAGTATTTGACAGCCCAATGTGACGGGGCTATCATGTTGCGTAGCAACAATGCCGCGGCCCACCCGGCGCGCCGGACTCCGGCGGCCAGGCGCCAAGCGGGCCTGCGGTGAGGCTCCTGAAGGAGCCAAAGTTTTGTTAGCCGGTCTCCTCCTGGCGGCGTCTCCTCCCCGGAGACAATTGTCGCCAACTCCTTGCCCCCTCTCTGAGGGGGTTTTTTTTTGGGCGCAGCCCCGGCTCAACCGCACCCGGTATGGGCTGGAGATTGTGGTGACGCCGGGCGTCGGCTGCAAGCATTCTCGATGCGGCGCTGCATCATCGGCGTCTACTCCGCCAGCCAGGCCACGATCCGTGGCAGGAGTTCGGCGTGGGCTCGGCGGCTGATGAACACGCCCAGGTGCCCTCCGGGAAAGGCCAGTTCGCCGTAGTCCGTTGAGCCGATGTGGTCCCGCAAGGCGCGCGCGGCATCGGCCGGGACCAGGTGGTCCTGTTCGGCGTAGACATTGAGGGTCGGGTGCTCGATGTTGCCCAGGTGCACCGGCCGACCGTTAAGGGTCAGCGTGCCACGCAGCAGCCCGTTGCGCTGGTAGCACTCGCGGCCGAATTCGGCGAAGGCGGTGGCCGCCTGGTCGGGGCTGTCGTACATCCAGCGCTCCAGGCGCAGGAAGTCGTGGAGGGCCTCCGGGTGGCCGGCCAGCTCGGGCAGGTCCATGTAGCGCTGGGCGAGCAGGCGGTAGGGCTTGAGGGCGACAAACACGCCGTTGAGCCACTCCGCGGAGATGTTGCCGAGGGTTTGTGTCGCCTGGTCGAAGTCGACCTCCTGAGCCATGCGGCTGAGGTTGTCCCCGGGGGTGTGGAAGTCCACCGGGGTCACCAGGTTCACCAGCCGGTGGACGCGATGCGGCTGCAGCGCGGCCAGACACAGCGCGAAGACGCCGCCCTGGCAGACGCCGAGCAGGTCGGGGGAGGCGCCCTCGCTGGTGGCCACCTCTGCGGCCGCCGCGGCAAGGAACTCGTCGATGTAGTCCGCCAGGCCCAGGAAGCGGTCGGCGCCCTTCGGGTAGCCCCAGTCGAGGAGGTAGACCGGGTGGCCGGCCCGGGTCAGGGCGGCGATGAGCGAGCGGCGCTCGGTGAGGTCGAGGATGAAGGGGCGGTTGACCAGCGAGTAGACGATGAGCACCGGCCGCTGGCCGGTGCTGCGCGCCGGGGCGTACCGGCGCAGGTGCATGCCCGGCCCCGGTTCGGCGTGGAGGGTGAAGGGGGTTGCGCCCCGGGTGTCCACGGGTAGCTCGGCCCCCTGCTCGAGGGTCTCGATCAGGCGGCGCTGCCAGTCGGTCAGGCCGCTGCCGGGTGGGCTCTCGGCCATCACTGCTCCCGTCGCCCTGCTGTGCGTTCGGCCCGCAGGGCCTTCACCTCTTCGCGCAGGCGTGCCACCTCTTCGCGTAGGGCGGCCAGCTCGTCGCCCTGCGCCGTGCGGCGCTGGCCGCGCTCGAGCTCGACCAGGCGGCGCTGGGTATCGAGGAAATCATCCCGGTTGGGCAGGTCCAGGGTGCGCAGCCCGGCGTCGAGCTGCTCTTGGTAGCGGCCTACGAGTTCGGTGGTGGCGTTGGTCAGGCGGCCGAAGGCCGAGGCCCACTGCTGTGAGGCCAGGGTCTGCTCGTAGCAGGCCTCGCTGTCGGTCAGCCACCACTCGTAAAGCGCCCGGTAGCTCTCCGGCAGCGACTGCTGTGGGTCCTGTGCGGCTGTCTGCAGGTGCTGCTCCAGGGTGTCGAGCCCAGTGCGGGCCGATTCGAGCAGGATCCGGGCGCACTGGGCGTGGGCGTGCAGGTAGCGGTCCAGGGCGATCTGCAGTCCCTGGGTGCGCTCGAGGCCGTGCTGCCAGGGGCCGAGCCGGGCGAGGGTCTGCAGCCACGGCGCCAGCCAATTGGGGTGTTCGTCTTCGGGGGGGTCGCCTGTTCTGGCCGCGCCGGGCACGGTGTTCAGGCCGGCCAGGGTGGTGTCGAGCTGGGCGCGCAGGCTGCCGAAGGCGGCCGCGCAGGCCGGCCCCGGCGTGCCACCGTCGGCCTCCAGCGCGCGCCAAAGCACGCCGACGGGCGTGGCATCGCTCATGCGTAGGATCCAGTCGCTGTCGAAGGCTTCGCCGGACGCCATTAGCGCGCTCCCAGGGTGCCGCGGCAGTCTACTAAGTCCGCGGAACCACTGGCTAGTCCGCGCTGCGCTGCGTCCAGCGTTCCTTGAGCGCCTCGGCGCGGGCGCGCTGGTAGCGATCCTCGCCGGCGTGGCGAATGGCGTTGTTCAGTTGAGCCACGGCCAGGTTCTGCTCGCCGCGGGCGCGATAGTGCTCGGCCAGGGCGATGTAGCCCTCGGCCTCGCGCCCGGACGCGTGGGCGGCGTCGGCGAGCAGGCGGAGCAGCTGGGGCGATCCGCCGGACCCGCGGGCGGCGCGGGCCAGCACCCGGCGGGCCTGTTCGGCGTCGTCGGTCGCCAGCAGGGTCTCGGCCAGGCGGTAGGTGGTGGCCCAGCTGCCCGGGTAGAGGGAGCGGGCCTCACGGTAGGTGGCCAGCGCCTGCTCGGTGTCGCCGGCGGCGCGCAGGATCTCGGCGCGGCCGAGGAGCACGTAGAGCCGCTCGCCCTCAATGGCGCTGAGGCTGTCGAGCAGTGACAGGGCCTGGGCGTGCTGGCCCGACTCGCGGGAGAGTGCCAGGGCCAGGCCGTAGAGGGCGGCGGCCCGCGCGGTCGGGTTGTCGGCACTGCGCCGCAGCTGGTCCTGCATGAACGCCACCGCGCTGGTGCTGCGGTCCTCGTGGGTGAAGACCTGCTGCCGGGCGCGGATGAAGGCGTGGTGGCCGCTCTCATAGATGGCGCCACCCTCGAGGCGTTCGGCCAGGCGCTGCGCCTCGTTGAGGCGCCGCTCGGTCAGCGGGTGAGTGCTGAGATACTCCGGCGGATCCTCGGCGAAGCGGGAGGCCTCGGCCAGACGCTCGAAGAATCCGGGCATGCCGTGCGGGTCGAGACCCGCCGCGACCAGATTGTGCAGGCCGACCCGGTCGGCCTCCTGCTCGTGGGCGCGGGAGTGGCTCAGCTGCTGCTGGATGGGGGCGGCGATGCCGGCCATGGCTGCGGCGCTGCCTGCCTGAGGGTTCTGCGAGCCGACCAGAATGGCGGCCAGGACCGCGGCGGCGGTCTGCAGATTGAGCTGCTGCGACTGGGCGTACTGCCGGGCGATGTGGCGCTGTGTGACGTGGGCGATCTCGTGGGCGAGCACGCCGGCGAGTTCGCTCTCGGTGCGGGTTTCGCGGATCAGCCCGGTATGCAGCCCGATGAACCCGCCGGGCAGGGCGAAGGCGTTGATCTGGTCGTCCTCGACCAGGAAGAAGCTGTAGCCGAACCCCGGCTCGTTGCTGTGCGCCGCCAGGCGCTGCCCGAGGTTCTGCAGGTACTCGTTGGTCTCCGGGTCCTCGTGCAGCGGCAGGTGCTGCCGGACCTGGCGCATGATTTCGGTGCCGAGTTCGCGTTCCTTGTGCACGGGCAGGGCTTCGGCGCCGGGTACGCCGAGCTGCGGCAGCTGGACGCCGTCCGCCTGGGCCGGCTGCAGGGCCGGGGCGGTGAGCAGTAGCGCAGCCAGCAGCAGGGCCGAGGCCGTTCGGAGGAGGCGATCGAGCATGGTCATATGATGAGACCGGGCGCCGCGGATGCGAGTTCCCGCGGGCGCAAGGATGATCCGGCTACGTTATCATCAATGCGCGATCCGCGAAGGAGATGCGCCCTTGGAGCTGATACGTAGCTGGCTGCGCCGCACATTCAACGATCCTCAGATCGCTGCCTTCATCATCCTCATGGTGGTCGGCCTAGGGGCGCTGCTGATGCTTGGCAGCATCCTTGCGCCGGTGATCGCCGCCGTGGTCATCGCCTATCTGCTCGAGGGCGTGGTGCGGGCGTTCGAGCGCTTTGGGGTGCCCCGGATGCTGGCGGTGGTGATCGTGATCCTCTTCCTCACCACCTTCCTGATCCTGGTGCTATTCGCGCTGATCCCGCTGCTCTACCGCCAGGTGGGGCAGCTGGTCGATCAGTTGCCGGCGATCCTCGCCCAGGGGCAGATGCTGCTCCTGCAGCTGCCCGAACACTACCCGCAGCTCTTCTCCGAGGCTCAGATCCGCGAGATGCTGGATACCGCCCGGCGCGAGATCACCGATCTGGGGCAGCGGGTGGTGGCCTCGGTGACCGTGCAGTCGCTGATGATCCTCGGCACCCTGGTCATCTATGCCGTGCTGGTCCCCTTCCTGGTCTTCTTCCTGCTCAAGGACAAGCGGCTATTGCTGCAGTGGGTCAGCAACCATATGCCGCGCCACCGCGCCTTCGCCTCGGAGGTCTGGCTCGACGTCGATCAGCAGATCGGCAACTACGTCCGCGGCAAGTTCATCGAGATCGTGATCGTTTGGGCGGTGACCTACATCACGTTCTCGGTCCTCGGTCTGCCGTTCGCCATGTTGTTGGCGGTGGCCACCGGGTTGTCGGTGATCATCCCTTATATCGGCGCCTTCGTGATGACCGTGCCGGTGGCGCTGATCGCCTACTTCCACTTCGGGGTCAGTCAGGAGTTGGTCTACGTCCTGGTGGCCTACACGATCATTCAGGTCCTCGACGGCAATGTGCTGGTGCCGCTGCTCTTCTCCGAGGTGGTCAACCTGCACCCGGTGGCGATCATTGTCTCCATCCTGGTCTTCGGCGGGATCTGGGGGTTCTGGGGGATCTTCTTCGCCATCCCGCTGGCCACCTTCATCCAGGCGATCATCAAGGCCTGGGTGCGACGGCGCAAACCGCCGGATGAAGAGTCCGCGGGGGTTGAGGAGGAGCTGGTGCCCTGAGCCGGGCGGGTTCCCCGTGGCCGCGGCGGGTCAGAGGACGTCCGAGGCGTAATCGGCCAGCCGCGAGCGCTCGCCCCGACGCAGGGTCACGTGGCCGCTGTGGGGCCAGTCCTTGAGGCGGTCGACCACGTAGGTCAGCCCCGAGGTGCTCTCGGTCAGGTAGGGGGTGTCGATCTGGCCGATGTTGCCGAGGCAGATCACCTTGGTGCCGGGGCCGGCCCGGGTGATCAGGGTTTTCATCTGTTTGGCGGTGAGGTTTTGCGCCTCGTCGAGGATGACGAACTTCTCCAGGAAGGTCCGCCCGCGCATGAAGCTCATCGAGCGGATGCGCACCCGGGAGTGGAGCAGGTCGGCGGTGGCCGCCCGCGCCCAGTCGCCGCCAAGCCCGCTGTCCGGCGCGCTGAGCACCTCCAGGTTGTCCATCAGCGCCCCCATCCAGGGGGTCATCTTCTCCTCTTCGGTGCCCGGGAGGTAGCCGATCTCCTCGCCGATGGCCACGGTGGCCCGGGTGGCGATCACCTCGCGGTAGCGGCCCTGGTCCATGGTCTGCGCCAGTCCGGCGGCCAGGGTGAGCAGGGTTTTGCCGGTGCCGGCGGCGCCTAGCAGCGAGACCAGGTCGATCTCCGGATCCATGAGCAGGTGCAGGGCAAAGTTCTGCTCGCGGTTGCGGGCCCGGACACCCCAGACCGCGTTGCGTTCGCGGAAATCGGCCACCGGCGCGAGCACGGCGTGCCGGTCCTCGAAGCCGCGCACCACACCCTCGAAGCCGTCCTCGGCGTAGAGGCACTGGTTGACCCGCCACACGGTGTCCTCGGGCACCGGTACCCGGTAGCCGCGCTCGTGGGCGCGGGCCCGTTGCCACACGTCCGCCGGGATGGCCTCGACGCCCGTCGGCAGCAGATCGACGTCGTCGATGACCCGGTCGCTCTCGTAGTCCTCGGCGGCGATGCCGGCCACCTGGGCGCGGATGCGCAGGTTGATGTCCTTGGAGACCAGGACCGGGGTCTGCGCCCGGCCCTGGCGCAAACGTCCGGCGGCGGCGAGGATGGCCGAGTCGCCGCGGCCGTGGCCCTCGGTCTCGAAGAACAGCCGCCCGGACGGCTCGCCCGGGGCGCCGCTGCCCAGGGCGACGCCGTCGTGCAGAGAGCCGGGGGTGTGGCCGGCGAGCAGGTCGTCGAGGAAGCGGCTGACCTGGCGGGCGTTGCGCGCCACCTCGGAGAGCCCCTCTTTGGCGGCGTCGAGTTCCTCGAGCACCGCCGAGGGCAGGCAGACGTCGTGCTCCTCGAAGTGGAACAGTGCGGTCGGGTCGTGCACCAGGACCGACGTGTCGAGCACGTAGATGCGTTCGGCGAGCGGCTGGTTCATGGCGGTTTCATCCCCGTGCCGGGGTTGCTTGTTCCGGGGCGACGGCTACTTGGCCGGCTCCATGATGGCGTCCAGATTGAACTGGTCGCAGAAGTCCATGAACTCATCGCGCAGGCTGGCGATGTGTACGCCGGCCGGGACGTCCACGGTCAGGTAGACCGAGAACATCGGAGTGCCCGTGTGCGCCGCCGCGTAGCTGGCGGTGTTCATGTCGCGGATGTTGATCTCGCGCGTGGCGAAGAAGTTGGCGAGCTCGGCGACGATCCCCGGGTGATCGAGGGCGACGACCTCCACCGAGTAAGGCAGCAGCTGCTCACCGGTGCTAGCCGGCTCGGTGCGCTGGATATGGATCTCCAGGCCCATACGCCGCGCCGAGTGGGGCAGGCTGGTCTCGAGCTTGGCCAACTCGTTCCAGCGCCCGGAAACCATGAGGATCATGGCGAACTCGCCGCCGAGCACGCTCATGCGGCTGTCGGCGATGTTGCAGCCGGTTTCGGTAACCGCGCCGGCCAACTCGCGCACGATGCCCGGGCGGTCGTGCCCGAGGGCGGTGATGACCATCAGGTTGTGCATCGCACTGCTCGCCCTGCTTGGGTGTGCGGCGGCAGTCTAGCACGGAACTTGGCCTGGATGGGGCGCGCCGCCCGGCGTCATCCTTGCTTGGCGCCGCGCACCCCGCTTAGTACCATGAGTCCCTTGCCGATCTGACTCGAGACCGATGACGGAGGTGGTGATGTTCCGCGGCAGCATGGTGGCGATGGTCACCCCGATGAAGGCGCAGGATGGAATTCGGGACGCCGTGGACGAGAAGGCGCTCAAGCAGCTCGTCGAATTCCACGTCGAGCAGGGCAGCGACGCCATCGTGGCCGTCGGCACCACCGGCGAGTCGGCCACCCTCGATTACGAAGAGCACCGGGACGTCATCCGCGCCACGGTGGAGGCCGCTGCGGGCCGGATCCCGGTCATCGGTGGCACCGGCGCCAACTCGACCTGGGAGGCCATCGAGCTGACCCGCAGCGCGATGGAAGCCGGCTGTGACGCGGCGCTGCTGGTGGTGCCCTACTACAACAAGCCCACCCAGGAGGGGCTGGTTCAGCACTTTACGGCCATCGCCGAGGCGGTGCCGATCCCGCAGATCCTCTACAACGTGCCCGGGCGCACCGGCTGCGACATGCTCCCCGAGACCGTCGCCCGCCTGGCCGATCTGCCCAACGTGGTCGGCCTCAAGGAGGCGCAGGGTACGGTCGAGCGCGCCGAGGAGGTGATCCGGCTCTGCGGCGATCGGCTGGATGTCTTCGCCGGTGACGACTTCAACGCGCTGGGCATGATGCGCGTCGGCGGCAAGGGGGTCATCTCGGTGAGCGCCAACGTGGCGCCGCGGCAGATGCGCGAGCTCTGCGCCGCCGCGCTGAGTGGCGACATGGAGAGCGCCGAGGCCATCAACGAGCGGTTGACGCCGCTGCACCAGGCGATGTTCTGCGAGCCGAACCCGGTGCCGGTCAAGTGGGCGGTGGAGCAGCTCGGCATGGCCGACTCGGGTATGCGGCTGCCCATGACCCGCTTGACCGACGCCGGTCAGGCGCGGGTCCGGCAGGCGATGACCGACGCCGGTCTGCTGTGAGGGGAGCGACCGCCAGGGGCGTGCGCTGGCTCCCGGTGGCGCTGCTCGCCGCCGGCCTGCTTGGCGCCTGTGCCACCGACCCGCTGACCCGCGACGAGGCCGAGTACCCCGACCACCTGGTCATCCCGCCGGATCTGGTCGGTGAGCCGGATCCCGCCGCAGCGGAGCCGCCGGCCGCGGAGCCGGACGCCGACGAGGAGCTGCCGGTGGACGTCGAGCGCACCATCCCCTCGCGGCTCACCGAGGTCGACGGCGATCCGCGGCTCGCCTTGGGGATGGGGATCAATCAGGCCTGGACCGGTACCGGCGCCGCGCTCAATCGTCTGGATTTCACCGTGCTCGAGCGCCAGCGCGACGAGCTCTACTACCTGATCCGCTACGAGCCGCGGGCGGACGAGGAGATCGAGCAGCCCGGCCTGTTCGCGCGCTGGTTCGGCGGGGCCGAGCGTATCGACACCGCGCCGCAGCGCTTCCGTATCCAGATCGCCCGTGAGGACGGGCAGGTGGTGGCCAGGGTCTTCGACGAGGACGGCGAGCCGGCCGCACAAGCGGTCGCCGAACGGCTGCTGACCCTGCTCGATCGCCAGCTCTACTGACCATGTTGCAGATTCCCGGAAAACGCGCCCTCTCCCCCTTCCGCCTCGACAAGCTGCGTGACGAGCTGCGCACCGCCTGTGCGGCGGTGCACGCCGTCGACGCCATGCACTGCCACTTCGTGGCCACTGAACGGCCCCTTTCCGAAGCGCAGCACGAGGTTCTGCTGCAGCTGCTCGACTACGGGGCCGACTACCCGGCGCCGGCCGGTGCCGACGGCGAGGTGACCACGCTTCTGGTGGTGCCGCGCCCCGGCACCGTTTCGCCGTGGTCGAGCAAGGCTACGGACATCGCCCGCAACTGTGGGCTCAGCGATGTCGAGCGCATCGAGCGTGGCACACTGTTTCGCATCATCAGCGACGGCCCCCTGACCGGGGCTGCGCGTCAGGCCGTTGTTGCGGCGATCCACGACCCGCTGACCGATGCCGTGCTCGACGGCCCGGAGGAGGCCGAGGCGCTGTTCCGGGACAGCCAGCCGCGCCCGGTGGCCGAGGTGGACGTTCTCGGTGGCGGGCGTCAGGCGCTGGTCCGCGCCGACGCCGAACTGGGCCTGGCGCTGGCCGAGGACGAGATCGACTACTTGCTCGAGAGCTACGACGGCCTGGGGCGCAACCCCACCGATGTCGAGCTGATGATGTTCGCCCAGGCGAACTCCGAGCACTGCCGGCACAAGATCTTCAACGCCGACTGGGTCATCGACGGCGAGGCGCAGCCGCAGTCGCTGTTCGCCATGATTCGCCGCAGCCACGAGGCCCGCCCCGAGGGCGTGCTCTCGGCCTACAGCGACAACGCCGCCGTGGCCGCCGGCTTTGAGGCCCGGCGCCTGCACCCGGGCGCGGACGGGGCCTATCGCGAGCACCCGGAGCCGGCCCATCTGGTCATGAAGGTGGAGACCCACAACCACCCCACCGCCATCGAGCCCTTCGCCGGTGCGGCCACCGGCGCCGGCGGTGAGATCCGTGATGAGTCGGCCACCGGCATCGGTGGTCGCACCAAGGCGGGGTTGACCGGGTTCTCGGTGTCCAATCTGCGCATCCCCGGCTTCCGGCAGCCCTGGGAAGGGCCCGAGGCGCGGCCGCGGCGGATCGCCTCGCCGCTGGCGATCATGCTCGACGGCCCCCTGGGGGCAGCCGGCTACAACAACGAGTTTGGGCGGCCGGCGCTGAGCGGCTACTTCCGCACGCTGGAGCTCGCCGCGCCGGCGGCCGGCGGCGGCGAGCAGGTGCGTGGCTACCACAAACCGATCATGATCGCCGGCGGCATGGGCAACATCCGCGACGATCACGTCCATAAGCGCCATCTGCCTGCGGGGACGCCGGTGGTGGTGCTGGGCGGACCGGCCCTGCTCATTGGGCTGGGCGGCGGGGCGGCCTCGTCGGTGGCCAGCGGCAGCGGCGACGAGGCGTTGGATCTCGCCTCGGTGCAGCGCGACAACCCCGAGATGCAGCGGCGCGCGCAAGGGGTGCTGGACGCCTGCACGGCCCGCGGCGACGGCAATCCGATCCATTCCATCCACGACGTGGGCGCCGGCGGCCTGTCCAACGCCATCCCCGAGATCCTCGACGATGCCGACCGCGGCGGGCGCGTCGAGCTGCGTACGATCCCCATCGACGACCCGGGCATGTCGCCGCTGGAGATCTGGTGCAACGAGTCCCAGGAGCGCTACGTCCTGGCTGTGGACCCCGAGCGGCTGGCCGAGTTCGAGGCGCTGTGCGCCCGCGAGCGCTGCCCCTACGCCGTGGTGGGTGAGACCACCGATGCCCGCGAGCTGGTCGTCGGCGACGGCTACTTCGACAACACGCCGGTGGACCTGCCCATGGAGCTGCTCCTGGGCAAACCACCCAAGATGTTGCGCGATGTCCGCCGCCGGGCTGTGGCCGGAGCGCCGCTGGATCTGGGCGGGGTGACCGTGGTCGAGGCGCTGGAGCGGGTGCTGCAGCTGCCCGCCGTCGCGTCCAAGGAGTTCCTGATTACCATCGGCGATCGGACCGTCACTGGGCAGGTGGTGCGGGATCAGATGGTCGGCCCTTGGCAGGTGCCGGTGGCCGATTGCGCGGTCACCGTCTCGGACTATCGCGGCTATGCCGGCGAGGCCATGGCGGTGGGCGAGCGGCCCACAGTGGCCATCCTCGACGCCCCGGCCTCCGGTCGGCTGGCCGTGGCCGAGGCCCTGACCAACCTGGCCACTGCCGGGGTGGGGCGGCTTGCTGCGGTGAACCTCTCCGCCAACTGGATGGCTGCCTGCGGCCACGACGGCGAGGACGCCGCGCTGTATGACACGGTGGCCGCCGTGGGTCGGGATCTCTGCCCGGAGTTGGGGGTGGCCATCCCGGTGGGGAAGGATTCGCTGTCCATGCGCACGGTCTGGGAGGAGGCCGGCGGGCAGCGCTCGGTAACGGCGCCGGTCTCGTTGGTGGTCTCTGCCTTCGCCCCGGTTGCCGACGTGCGCCGGGCGGTGACACCGCAGCTGCAGTCGCAGCCCGAAACCGTGCTGGTGGCGCTGGAACTCAGTGGTGATCGGCACCGGCTGGGCGGCTCGGCCCTGGCGCAGGTCTACAGCTGCACCGGCGAGCGTCCGGCCGATCTGGACAATCCGGCTGCCCTGCGCTGGGCCTTCGACCATGTGCAGGGTCTGCTCAGCGAAGGGCGGATCCTGGCCTGCCACGATCGCTCCGACGGCGGCCTGCTGGTCACGCTCTGTGAGATGGCCTTCGCCGGGCGGTGCGGGCTCGAGGTGGATCTGGACGCCGTTTCCGGCGAGGGCCCGGACGGGATCCTGTCTGCCGCTTTCAGCGAGGAGCCTGGCCTGGTCCTGCAGCTGACCGCTGCCGAGGCCGATGCCCTGGAGTCCGCCGCCGCCGATGCCCCGCAGGGCGTCCGGGTGCGCCGGCTGGGGCAGCCGCGTGCGGACGATCGGGTGGTGGTCCGCGGCGCGGGGGGTGCGCTGCTGGATCGGCCGCGGCGGGAGCTGCAGCGGATCTGGGCCGAGACCAGCTACCGGATGCAGGCCCTGCGCGACGACCCCGAGTGTGCCGCCGAGGCCTTCGATGCCGTCCCGGACAGCGACGACCCTGGTCTGAGCGCCACCCGCGCGGCCTTCGATCCTGCCGAGGACGTGGCGGCGCCGTACATTGCCACCGGGGCGCGGCCGCGCGTGGCGGTGCTCCGTGAGCAGGGGGTCAATGGCCATGTAGAGATGGCGGCGGCTTTCCACGCCGCCGGTTTCGAAGCCGTGGACGTCCACATGAGCGATATCCTCGGCGGCCACGACGATATGAGCAGCTACCACGGGCTGGCCGCCTGCGGTGGCTTCTCGTTCGGCGATGTCCTCGGTGCCGGGGGCGGCTGGGCCAAGAGCATCCGCTTCCACGACAGCGCCCGGGAGGCCTTCCAGGCCTTCTTCCACCGCCCGGACACCTTCACCCTGGGGGTGTGTAACGGCTGCCAGATGCTCGCCCATCTGCGCGATCTCATCCCCGGCGCCGCGGCCTGGCCGCGGTTCGTGCGCAACCGCTCGGAGCAGTTCGAGGCCCGCCTGGCACTGGTCGAGGTGCTGGAGTCGCCATCGGTCCTGCTGCGCGGCATGGCGGGCTCGCGTCTCCCGCTGGCGGTGGCCCACGGCGAGGGGCGCGTCGATTTCAGTGCCGGCGACGAGGCAGCGGCACAGGCCGTGTTGCGCTATATCGACGGCAGTGGGCAGCCGGCGCAGACCTATCCGGCCAACCCCAACGGGTCGGTCGGCGGTCTGACCGGTTTCACCAGCGAAGACGGTCGGGCGACCATCCTCATGCCCCACCCCGAGCGGGTCTTCCGGAGTGTCCAATACTCCTGGCACCCGCCCGAGTGGGGCGAGGACGGGCCCTGGCTGCGCATGTTCCGCAACGCGCGGGCTTGGGTTGGCTGACGTCGGCCCCCACCTCGACCGGTAGTGAGTGCCGGCCGTGCCCCGGGGCGCGGCTGGCGGACAGGGAATGACTGAACAACGTCAGGAGGTCGAACCGTGAGCGCCAACCACCCGATCCGTACCGTCGTCTTCCCGGTGGCCGGCCTCGGCACCCGCTTCCTCCCGGCCACCAAGGCCAGCCCCAAGGAGATGCTGCCGGTGGTCGACAAGCCGCTGATCCAGTATGCGGTCGAAGAGGCGGTGGCCGCCGGCGCCGAATACCTCGTCTTCATCACCGGTCGCACCAAGCGTGCCATCGAGGATCACTTTGATACCGCCACGGAACTCGAGCGCGAGCTGGAGGCCAAGGGCAAGGAGAAGCTCCTCAAGCTGGTCAAGGACACGGTGCCCAAGGGGGTCAGCTGCATCTACATCCGCCAGGGCGAGGCCCTGGGGCTGGGGCATGCGGTGGCCTGCGCGCGCCCGGCGGTGGGGCGGCGCGAGCCGTTCGGCGTCATCCTGGCCGATGACCTGATCAATGCCGGTGAAGATGCTCCGGCGCTGGCGCAGATGGCCGGGGTGGCCGCCGAGCGCGGGGGGTCCGTGCTCGGCGTCGAGCGCGTGCCGCAGGCCGAGACGGACAAGTACGGGGTGGTCGAGGGCGAAACGGTGGCCGATGGCGTCACCGCCGTGCGCGGCATGGTGGAGAAGCCCCGGCCCGATGAGGCCCCCACCAACCTGGCAGTGGTCGGGCGCTACATCCTCTCGCGCAGCATCTTCGATCACCTTGAGCGGACGGCGCCCGATCACCGCGGCGAGATCCAGCTGACCGATGCCATCGTCTCGATGATGAGCGAGGAGCCGGTGTACGCTTACGAATACGCCGGGGAGCGCTACGACTGCGGCAGCAAGCTCGGCTACCTGCAGGCTACCGTGGCCTACGGGCTCGAACACCCGGAACTCGGTCCGGATTTCCGGACCTATCTCGAAGGGCTGGGGCGTCACACCTGAGCCGCCCCGGCCGACAGGAGGACACCATGCCCCGTGCCGTCCGCATCCAGCAAACCGGTGGTCCCGAGCAACTGCAGGTGGAGGAGGTCGAGGTACCCGCCCCGGGAGCCGGCGAGGTACTGCTGCGCCAGAGCGCCTGCGGGGTCAATTTCATCGACTGCTACCACCGCAGTGGTCTGTATCCGCTACCGCATCTGCCCCACGGCATCGGCGTGGAGGCCTGCGGGGTGGTCGAGGCGGTCGGCGAAGGGGTCCGCGAGGTGCAGGTGGGCGAGCGGGTGGCCTACGCCACGCCACCGCCGGGGGCTTATGCCGAGGCGCGGGTCCTGCCGGCGGAGCGGCTGATCCCGGTCCCCGACGAGGTCGATGACCTGGTGGCCGGCGGCACCCTCCTGCGCGGCCTGACCGCTTGGCTGCTGCTGCACCGTACGTTCACGGTCCGGCGCGGGCACACGCTGCTGATCCATGCCGCCGCCGGGGGCGTGGGGCAGATCCTCTGCCAGTGGGCCGACGCCCTCGGGGCGACGGTGATCGGCACCGTGGGCGATGAGGAGAAGGCGCAGGTGGCCGCGGAGCACGGCTGCCACCATCCGATCGTCTACACGCGGGATGATTTCCGCGAGAAGGTGGAGGCGATCACCGGCGGCCGGGGGGTGGACGTGGTCTACGACTCGGTGGGGGCGGCCACGTTCGAGGGCTCGCTGGATTGCCTGCGTCCGCTGGGGCTGATGGTCAGCTACGGGAACGCCTCCGGGGCGCCGCCGGCGATCGAGCCCGGGCTGTTGGCGCTGAAGGGGTCGCTGTTCCTCACCCGCCCGGTGCTGTTCCACTATGTCGCCGACCGCCACGAGCTGCTGGCCGGGGCCTCGGCGTACTTCGATGCGCTCACCCAGGGGGTGATTGAGCCGCGGGTGGGGCGGCGCTACCCGCTGGAGAAGGCGGCGCAAGCCCACACGGACCTGGAGGCCCGGGCGACCACCGGGGCCACGGTACTCGATCTCGGCGCAGCGGGTTGACCCCGGCGCGGGGGATGCCCCGGGTCCGCCGGCATCGAACGAGCGCGCCCCTGCGGGGTTCCCTGCGCTGCTCACCGGCGCGGGGCCGCTCGCTTAACTCGCGGCGCTGCCGCGCCGCTCGGACAAAACCTCGCTGACCAGCGCGAACCGGCAAAGGTTCGCGCTGGCCCCCCGCGACGGCTGCGCTGCTCGGCGCGCTCAATGACGCCGCACCCGGCAGGGGCCATCCCCGCAATCCGCGCGGCTCGGCGCCATTCAGGTGTAGCGGCAGGCTTCGCTCAGGCCGGCGATCGGTTAGAATGCATCGGTTAGTCGGTGAGCGACGGAGGAACCCATGGAACTGCTCTGCCCGGCCGGTAACCTGACCGCCCTGCGCGCCGCCGTGGACAACGGGGCCGACACGGTCTACATCGGCTTCCGGGATGCGACCAACGCACGCCACTTCCCGGGGCTCAACTTTACCCCGGAGCAGGCCGCACGGGGCGTCGAGTACGCCCATCAGCGGGGCGTGCGCGTCCTCGTCGCCGTCAACTCCTACGTCCAGGCCGGTGGATGGGCGCAATGGCAGCGCTCCATCGACGAGGCCGCCCGCATCGGCGCCGACGCCGTCATCGTCGCCGATCTGGGCCTGCTCGAGTACACCGCTGAACAGTGGCCGGATCTGGGCCTGCACCTCTCCGTCCAGGCCTCGGCGACCACCCCCGAGGCCCTCGACTTCTACAAGCGCTGCTACGGGGTCAGCCGCGCCGTGCTGCCGCGCGTGCTTTCCATCCAGCAGGTCGAGGCCCTGGCCGGTGATACCGACGTCGAGCTCGAGGTCTTCGGCTTCGGCTCGCTGTGCGTCATGGCCGAAGGGCGCTGCCTGCTCTCCTCCTACGCCACCGGCGAATCGCCCAATACCGTGGGGGCGTGCTCGCCGGCGTGGGCCGTGCAGTGGCAGGAGACCCCCCAGGGCCGCGAGGCGCGGCTCGGTGGGCTGCTCATCGACCGCTTCGCGCCCGACGAGCCGGCGGGCTATCCGACCATCTGCAAGGGGCGCTACGACGTCGAGGGGGCCTTGGAGCACGCCTTCGAGTCGCCCACCAGCCTGGAGACCGCCGAGCTGTTGCCGCGGCTCAAGCGCGCCGGCATCCACGCGGTCAAGATCGAGGGACGCCAGCGCAGCCCGGCCTACGTGGGTAAGGTGACCCGCATCTGGCGACAGCTCATCGACCGCATCCCCGAAGCCGAGGGCGACTACACCCCGGACCCGGCGCAGGTGGCGGCCCTGCGCGAGTTCTCCGAGGGGGCCACCACCACCCTCGGCCCCTACGAGCGCAACTGGCAGTGACCGGCGAGAGGGCAAGCCGATGAAGATCGCGATCGGGCCGATTCTCTACCACTGGCCGGCGGCCGATATCCGCCGGTTCTACGACGGGTTGCGCGGGCGGGTCGATACCTTCTACCTGGGTGAGACAGTCTGCGGCCGCCGCCGCGAGCTGCGTCCCGAGGAGTGGATCGGTCTCGGCCGCGAGCTGGCCGAGGAGGGCCACGAGGTGGTGCTCTCCACCCTGAGCCTCGTCGAGGCGCGCTCCGAGGCGTCGGTGGTACGTCGGCTGTGCGATAACGGCGAGCTGCGGGTCGAAGCCAACGACTTCACCGCGGTCAGCGAACTGGAGCGCCGCGGCCTCCCCTTTGTCGCCGGGCCGACCCTCAACCTCTACAGCGGTCGCGCCCTGCGTGCCATGCAGCGCGCCGGCGCGGTGCGCTGGGTGCCGCCCATGGAGTTGCCCGGTGACTCCCTGCGCGGGGTGCTCGGCGAACTCACCGAACTCGGCGGCGAAGCCATGGAGACCGAGGTCTTCGCCTACGGCCGCCAGCCGCTGGCCTTCTCGGCCCGGTGTTTCTCGGCCCGGCACTACGACCGCCCCAAGGACGACTGCGGCTTTGTCTGCGGTCACCACCCCGAGGGGTTGCCGGTGACCACCCGGGCCGGGGAGCCGTTTCTGGTCATCAACGGTATCCAGACCCAGTCCTGGGGCTGCGCCAATCTGCTCCCGGCCATCCCGGACATGCAGCAGATGGGCGTGAGCGCGGTGCGCCTTTCACCACGCCCCGGTGCCATGGACCAGGTGGTGGCCGCTTTCCGGTCCGCGATCGCCGGCGAGCCGGCGACGCTGCACGAGCCGGAGCCGGGGCAGCAGTGCGACGGCTACTGGTGGGGCGAGGCCGGACACACCCGCAAGGCCCCCGAGCCGGGGATGGCGGAGGCAGGCCGATGAAGAGACCGCAGCTCGATCAGGCCCTGCCGCTGCTACTGGCACCGCTACGCTTCGTGCCCGGGCCGGTCAATGCCGCCGTGGTGCCGGCGGTTCTGCAGCAGGTGCTGGCGGACGCGCTGGCCGACGGCGAGCTGGAGATCCTCGTCGACCGGACGCTGGCGTTGGAGGTCACCGACGCCCGGCTGGCCTACGGCTTCACCCTCCGCGATGGACGACTGGCCACGGCCGAGCCCGCTGGGGCGGATGTCACCATCCGTGGAGATGCCGCCGCGTTCCTGGCGCTGGCCGGCGGCGCTGCCGACCCGGACATGCTCTTCTTCCGCCGGCGGCTTAGCGTCGAGGGCGATGTTGCCCTGGGCTTGTCGGTGAAGAACCTGCTGGAGAGCTACGAGCCCCGCCACCGGTTGCCCGGGCCCCTGTGCCGCGCCCTCGAGGCGGCCGCTGCCCAGGTCAAGGTGTAGCGGCCGCCTCCCTGGCCGCGGTGCCCCCCGAGCCACTACAGTGGAGTGGCGCGCCCCGCGGGGTGGGGGTGCTGGCGGACAGAGGGGCAGGTGATGAGCGGTGCTGGTGAGCGGGGTTGCGGCGGCAACGACGATCCGCGTCGACGCCTGGGCGAGCGGATCGGCAGGCGCTGGCCCCGACAACAGGCGGACGATCTGGCGCGCTTCGTGACGCGCTATTACGCCCGGGTCGCGGCCGAGGATCTCGAGGATCGGGATCCCGAGGACCTCCTCGGCGCCGCCGTCGCCCACTGGCGCCTGGCCGGGCGCCGGCCGCCAGGCCAGGCGGCGATTCGCGTCTACAACCCGGACCCGGAGCAGCACGGCTGGGAGAGCCGTCACACCGTCGTCGACCTGGTCGTCGATGACCGTGCCTTCCTGATCGATTCGGTGACCATGGCCCTGCAGCAGCAGGGGCTCGCCATCCACCGTTTGTTCCACCCGGTGCTCGCCGTGCGCCGCCAGGAAGGGGGCGAGGGCGTCGCGGCGGTGGACGACGCGGATGCCCCCCTGACCGCGTTCATGCACTTCGAGGTGGATCGGCGCACCGCCCCCGAGGAGCTTGATGCCCTGCATCGGCGACTGCAGGCCGTCCTCGACGACGTCGCCACCGTTGTCGACGACTGGCGCGCGATGCGCAGCCAGCTCCTGGCTGCCGCCGACGAGCTCCAGGAGTGTCCGCCACCCGGGCTCGCCGCCGCAGACCGGGCCGAGGTGGACGCCTTTCTGCGTTGGGCGGCCGAGCACCATTTCACCTTCATCGGCTACCGGGCCTACCGCCTCGAGCAGGCCGACGACGGCCTCTGCCTGGTGCCGGAGCCGGACCGGGCCTGCGGCATCCTGCGTCACGCGCCGGCGACCCCCTCGCTGCGCTTTGCCGCTCTGGCCCCGGAGGTGCAGGAGCGCGCACTGGAGCCCGAGCCGCTGATCCTGACCCAGACCAACGCCCGCTCGCCGGTGCACCGTCCCGGCCCCATGGACTACCTCGGGGTCAAACGTTTCGATGCGCAGGGGCGGGTGGTGGGCGAGCACCGTTTCCTGGGTCTCTACACCTCGGCGGCCTACTACCGCAGCGCTCAGGAGATTCCGCTGCTGCGCCGCAAGGTGGCCACGGTCCTTCAGCGCGCCGGTTACCCGGCCGAGAGTCACGCCGGTAAGGCGCTGCTCAACATCCTTGAGACCTACCCGCGGGACGAGCTCTTCCAGATCGAGGTTGACGAACTCGAGCGCATCGCTCGCGCCGTGCTCCACCTGCGCGAGCGCCCGCGGGTGCGCCTGCTGGTGCGCTACGATCCCTGGCAGCGCTTCGCCTCCTGCCTGGTCTACGTCCCGCGGGAGCGCTACGACACGGCTAATCGGCGGCGCATCCAGGCCCGCCTCGAGCAGGCCCTGGGGGCGCCCGAGAGCGATTTCAGCGTCCAGATCGGCGAGTCGCTCCTGGCGCGCATCCGCTTCATCCTGCCCCTGCCCGGGCGCGGCGTGCCCGATGTCGACCTGTGCGCTCTCGAGGGGCGTCTGGCCGAGGCCGTGCGCTCGTGGGCCGACAGCCTGCAGGAGGCTCTGCACGAGCGGCTCGGCGAGGAACAGGGCAGTCGCCTGGCGCAGTGCTACGCCGACGCCTTCCCGGTGGCCTACCAGGAGGGGGTGCCCGCCCGGGTGGCGGCCCAGGACGTAGAGCGGATCGAGCGCGTGAACCGCGGCGCGGGCCCGCAGATGGTCCTCTACCGGCCCGTGGAGGCCGGTGCTGGGGCGCTGCGCTTCAAACTCTTCCACGGGGCACGCCCGGCCAGCCTTTCCGACGCGCTGCCGGTGTTCGAGGACATGGGCCTGCGGGTGGTGGACGAGCAACCCTTCGAGGTCGCCGCCACCGGTGCTCCGGTCTGCTGGATTCACGATTTCGGTCTGTGCTGGCAGGGGGTGGGGGGGTGCGACCCCCAGGCGGTGGGCGAGCGTTTCCGCGACGCCTTCGGCGCCGTCTGGTCACAGGCGGCCGAGAGCGACGGCTTCAATCGCCTGGTCCTGGCCGCTGGCCTGGACTGGCGCGAGGTGGCTGTGCTGCGTGCCTATGCCCGCTATCTGCGTCAGATCGGGAGCACCTTCTCCCAGGCCTACATGGCCGAGACCCTGGCGGCGCATCCGCGCATCGCCGCGCTGCTGGTGGCCCTTTTCCACGCCCGCTTCGACCCCGGACGCGCCGACGCCGAGCGGGTCGCCGGCGAGGCGGCGGCCATCCGCGAGGCGCTGCAGGGGGTGGCCAGCCTGGATCAGGATCGGATCCTGCGCCAGCTGCTGGCGGCGCTGGAGGCCACCGCCCGCACCAACCACTACACCGCCGCGACAGGGGCGCCGCTGGCCCTCAAGCTGCATCCGGCCAGTATCCCCGACCTGCCGCGGCCGGTGCCGTGGGCGGAGATCTTCGTCTATGCCCCGGCCTTCGAGGGGGTTCACCTGCGCGGCGGCGAGGTGGCCCGCGGCGGGCTGCGCTGGTCGACGCGGCGCGAGGATTTCCGCAGTGAGGTGCTCGGGCTGATGAAAGCGCAGATGGTCAAAAACGCCGCTATCGTGCCGGTCGGGGCCAAGGGCGGTTTCGTGGTCAAGGATTTGCCCGGCGCCGGGGCGGCGCAGCGTGAAGCGGTCCGCGACGCCTACCGGTCCTACATCGAGGCGCTGCTCCAGGTTACCGACAACCTCCGCGACGGCCGGGTGGTGCCGCCGGAAGGGGTGCTCCGCTACGACGGTGACGACCCCTATCTAGTGGTCGCGGCGGACAAGGGTACGGCTAGCTTCTCGGATCTGGCCAACAGCGTTTCGGCGGCCCACGGCTTCTGGTTGGACGATGCCTTCGCCTCGGGTGGCTCGGCCGGTTACGACCACAAGGCGATGGGCATCACCGCGCGCGGTGCCTGGGAGTCGGTGCGGCGGCACTTCCGCGAGCTTGGTCGCGATGTCCAGCGCGAGCCTCTGACAGTAGTCGGCATCGGCGACATGTCCGGCGATGTCTTCGGCAACGGCATGCTCTGCTCCGAGCAGATCCGCCTGGTGGCCGCCTTCGACCACCGGCACGTCTTCATCGACCCGCAGCCGGACGCGGCGCTTGCCTACACTGAGCGTCAGCGGCTGTTCGCTCTGGAGGGTTCTAGCTGGGCGGACTACGATCCGGCGCGGATCTCCACCGGCGGCGGCGTCTATCCGCGCAGTGCCAAGTCCGTCTCGCTCTCCTCCGAGGCGTGCCGGGCGCTCGGCATTGAGACCGCTGAGCTGACCCCGGACCAGCTCATCCAGGCTGTGCTGCGCGCCCCGGTGGATCTGCTCTGGAACGGCGGCATCGGTACCTACGTCAAGGCCCGGGAGCAGAGCCACACCGAGGTCGGCGACAAGGCCACCGACGGAGTGCGAATCGACGCGCGTCAGCTGCGCTGCCGCGTGGTGGGCGAGGGCGGCAACCTGGGCTTCACCCAGGCGGCGCGGGTGGAGTACGCCGCCGCCGGCGGCCGGATCAACACCGACGCCATCGACAACGTCGGCGGTGTGGCCTGCTCCGACCACGAGGTCAATATCAAAATCCTGCTTAACGAAGCCCGCGACGACGGCGAACTCACCGGCCGTCACCGTGATGCGCTTCTGGCGGAAATGACCGAGGAGGTGGCGGAACGGGTCCTCGAGACCTGCCGCGCCCAGGCCGGCGCCCTGAGCCTGGCCGAAGCCGAGGCCACGGCGCGGCTCGATGAGCACGCCGAGCTGATGCGCCGGCTCGAGCGTGACGGCGTTCTCGATCGGACCCTCGAGGGGCTGCCCGACGATGAGGCACTGGCCGAGCGGGCCGCGCAGGAGTTGGGGCTGCTGCGGCCCGAACTGGCGGTACTACTGGCCTACGCCAAGATCGTCGTCCAGCGCGAACTGCGCGCCTCGGCGCTGCCCGGTGAGGCGTTCATGGAGCCGTTGCTGTTCGACTACTTCCCGCCGGCGCTCGGCGAGCGTTACGCCGAGCGCGTCCGCGGCCACCGTCTGCGCCGGGAACTGGTGGCCACCGCCGCCGCCAACCGGGTGGTCAACCGCATGGGCGAGACCTTCTGCGCGCGGCTGGCCGCGCGCTCGGGCTGCGAGGTGGCGGAGGTAGTGCGGGCGTGGTTCGTGGCCGAGGCAATGTTCGCGCTCGACGCCGCCTGGGAGGGTGTCGAGGCGCGGGCGAGCGAGGTGGACCACGGCGTGGTCACCGGCCTGCTCCAGGGGGTGCGAGAACTCCACGAGCACGCGACGCTGTGGCTGCTGCGCAACCTCGGTGCCGGGCTCGGGGACGCCGAGGGCGGCGCCGCGGCTGCGGTATCTCGCGTGCGGCCGAGCCTGCAGCGGCTCAACGAGCACCTCAGCGATCTGCTGCCCGCCGCTCGGGCGGAGGCTCTGGCGGCCGAGGGAAAGCGGCTCGAGCAGGCCGGCCTGCCGCCGGGGCTGGCGCGGCGGATGGCGACCCTGCCCGAGCTCTACCCGGCGCTGGACTGGGTGAAGGTGGCAGAATCCACCGGGGCCGACATCCTGGCCATCGCAGCCAGCCACTTCCGTCTGGTCGAGGGCCTCGGCCTGGCGGGTCTGCGTCGGCGGTTGGAGCGGCTCGAGGCCCATGACGGTTGGCAGGTGCGCTTCCGCGAGGGGCTGGTGGCGGATTACGATCTCCAGTTGCGCGGCCTGACGGCGCAGCTGGTGGCGACCCGCGGCGCCGATCCGGCGGCCGTCGACGGTTTCCTGGGCGAGCGGCGCGTGGCGTTGGAGCGCCTGCAGACCGTGCTGGCCGAGGTGCAGCAGAGCGCGGCGCCGGGCGGCGCCGTCCTGGCCGTGGCCGTCCAGGAGCTCAAGGCGCTGGTCCAGGTGGGCGATGCCCGCCGTCTCCCCGAGTCCTGAATCATACGAGGTCCTATGCGCGAACCGGTGCAACTCTCCCTGACCACCCGCGGTGCGGGGGCGCCGCTGCTCCTGCTCCACGGCCTCTACGGCAGTGGCGGCAACCTCAACCGCTTCACCCGCCGCTTCGCCGCTGACTACCGGGTGTTGACCCCGGATCTGCGCAACCACGGCCGGTCACCGCATCGGCCGGGCATGGACTACCCGGCACTGGCCGCCGATGTGGAGGCGCTGCTCGATCGCGAGGGTTTTGAGCGGGTGGCCGTGCTGGGCCACTCCATGGGCGGCAAGGTGGCCATGACCCTCGCCCTGACCCGGCCTCGGCGGGTGGCGGCGGTGGTCGCCGCAGACATCGCTCCGGTGGCCTACCGGCACGAGCACGCCACCGTGATCGCCGCCCTGCAACGGGTCGATGTGGCCGGGGCCGCCAGTCGGCGCGAGGTGGATGCCGCCCTGGCGGCCGAGATCACGTCGCCGGCGGTCCGCCAGTTCCTGCTGACCAACCTGGTCCCTGCCGCCGGGGGTGGTTACCAGTGGCGTATCCCGTTGCAGCTCCTCGCCGAGGCGGTGCCGGATATCCAGGGTTTTCCGGATCTGGCGGGTACTTATGACGGCCCGGCACTGTTCCTCTATGGAACGGCCTCTGACTACTTCGACCCGGTCCGGCACCGGGATGCCGCGGCCGGGTATTTTCCGGCGGCCGAGTTCGAGGCCCTGGAGGGCGCTGGTCACTGGCTGCACGCCGAGCAGCCCGAGGCCTTCGCGGCTGCCGTGGAGCGTTTCCTGGCGCGGACCTACCCGGCCCGGTAGGCCCGGCCACCCTGGAAGCAAGCATCAAGCTCACCCTATACTGGGCTGATTCAACACCCCAAGGGAATTTATATGTCCGACGACTTCAAAGAAGCCGCCCTCGAATACCACCGACAGCCAACCCCTGGCAAGATCGAGGTCATCCCCAGCAAACCGCTGGCTAACCAGCGTGACCTCGCCCTGGCCTACTCGCCCGGCGTGGCCTCGGCCTGCGAAGCCATTGTCAACGATCCCCGCGAGGCGGCCGCCATGACCACCCGGGGCAACCTGGTGGCGGTGATCACCAACGGCTCCGCCGTCCTCGGACTGGGCAACATCGGTCCGCTGGCGTCGAAGCCGGTGATGGAGGGCAAGGGCGTCCTGTTCAAGAAGTTCGCCGGCATCGATGTCTTCGATATCGAGGTCGACGAGCCGGACGCCGAGCGCTTCGTCGACATCGTCTCCGCCCTCGAGCCGACCTTCGGGGGCATCAACCTGGAGGACATCAAGGCGCCGGAGTGCTTCGAGATCGAGGAGGCCCTCAAGCGCCGGATGAACATCCCGGTCTTCCACGACGATCAACACGGCACCGCCATCATCACCGCCGCGGCCATCCGCAACGGCCTGCGCGTGGTGGGTAAGCGCCTGGAGGACGTCACCCTGGTCTGCTCCGGTGCCGGGGCGGCGGCTATCGCCTGCCTCGACCTGCTGGTGGCCATGGGCCTGCCCAGGGAGCAGATCACCGTCACCGATCGAAAGGGCGTGGTCTATAAGGGGCGCAAGGAGTACATGGATCCGCGCAAGGAGGGCTACGCCCGGGAGACGGCCGCGCGGAGCCTGCGTGAAGTGATCGAGGGTGCGGATATCTTCCTGGGCCTGTCGGCACCGGGGGTGCTCAACGCCGAGATGGTCAATCTGATGGCCGATCGGCCGATCATCATGGCGCTGGCCAATCCGGTCCCCGAGATCCTCCCCGAGGAGGCGCGGGAGGCCCGTCCCGATGCGGTGCTCGCCACCGGCCGCTCGGATTATCCGAACCAGGTGAACAACGTCCTGTGCTTCCCATTCATCTTCCGTGGGGCGCTGGACGTGGGCGCCAGCGCCATCAACGAGGCGATGAAGATCGCCGCGGTGGAGGCCATCGCCGACCTGGCCACCGAGGAGTCCTCCGAGGAAGTGGTGGCGGCCTACGGGGGGCGGCCCTGGAGCTTCGGGGCCGACTACCTGATCCCCAAGCCGTTCGACCCCCGGTTGATCAGCCGCGTGGCGCCGGCAGTGGCCCACGCCGCCATGGAGAGCGGGGTTGCCTGCCGGCCGATCAACGACTTCGAGGCCTATCGGCTGCAGCTGCAGCAGTACGTGTTCCAGTCGGGCCTGGTGATGAAGCCGATCTTCGAGCGCGCCCGCGAGCAGCCCAAGCGGGTGGTCTACACCGACGGCGAGGAGGAGCGCATCCTGCGCGCCGTGCAGCTGGTCGTGGACGAGAATCTGGCGCGGCCCATCGTGGTCGGGCGGCGGCGAGTGGTCGAGAAGCGGCTGCGTCAGCTCGGCCTGCGCGTGCAGATCGACGAGGACTTCGAGCTGGTCGACCCGGAGGGCGACCCGCGCTACCGCGACTACTGGCAGGCGTACTACCACCTGATGGCCCGCCGCGGTGTGACCCCGGCGCGGGCACGGACCGTGGTGCGCACGCGCAATACCGTCATCGGTGCGCTGATGGTCCACTTGGGCGATGCAGATGCCCTGGTCGGCGGTATCGAGGGGCGCTACCAGCGGCAGATGCAGCATATCCAGGACGTTATCGGTCGACGCCGTGGGGTGCGGAACCTGGCGGCCATGAACGTGCTGATCATGCCCAAGGGGACTTTCTTCCTGGCGGACACCTACGTCAACCAGGATCCCAACCCCCACGAGATTGCCGAGATGACCCTGCTGGCCGCCGATGAGGTGCGCCGTTTCGGAACCACGCCGAAGGTGGCCCTGCTCTCGCACTCGAACTTCGGGACCTCGTCGCAGCCATCGGCGGAAAAGATGCGCCACGCCCTGGAGCTGATCCAGGATCGGGACCCGGCCCTCGAGGTCGAGGGCGAGATGCACGGCGATGCGGCGATCTCCGAGGAGGTGCGGCGGCGCATCTTCCCCGATGCGCAGCTGGAGGGCGAAGCGAACCTGCTGATCATGCCCGGGCTGGACGCCGCCAACATCTCCTTCAATCTGCTCAAGGCGACCACCGACAGTGTCTCGGTGGGGCCGATCCTGCTCGGGACCGCCAAGCCGGCCCACCTGCTAACGCCGTCCTCGACGGTCCGGGCCATCGTCAACCTCACCGCCCTGTCGGTGGTCGAGGCGCAGATGACCGAGGCTGTGGACGCCGGGAAGCAGACGTAGCGCCGGGGCGGCGGCAGAAGGGGGTACGAAAAAGGCCCCGGGCCACTCTAAGTGGCCCGGGGCCTCTCGTTTGCCCGCCGGTCGCCCGCAGCGTGGGTGTCAGTCGTTGCGGGGTCGCCCCTCGGTGTCGTCGCCGGGGGCGTAGTCGGGGGGGGCGTCCGAACGGCCCTCCTCGAGCTCCGGCGCCGCCGGGCGCTCCGGGGCGGGCCCCGGCAGACCAGGGAGGGCGTCGCTGCCGGCGCCGGAGAGGTCCATGGCCAGGCGATAGGTGGCCCGGGCCCCGTCGTAGTCCCCCAGATGCTCCTGCAGGGCACCGAGGGTGCGCAGGTACTCCGGCCGGGCCGTCTGGTCCACGGCGGCCTGCAGGTAGTCCCGGGCCCGGTCCCACTGCTCGGCCTGCAGGGCCAGGATGCCCGCGGCGTAGAGGGTCTTCGGATCGTCCCGGTGGGCTTGGATCCAGCCCTCGGCCTTCTCCAGCCGCGTCGCGTAGGTGGCGGTGTCGTCGGCCGGCAGGCGAGCGTAGCGCTCGAGCAGCTCGGGGTTCCACTCCTTCTGCAGCTGCTTCTGGATGAGCTCCTCGGCGCTCTGTACCTCCCCGAGGGTGATCAGCCCGTCCACGTAGGCGCAGAGCACCTCGGGATCCTTGCGCAGGCCTCGGCTCAGGTCCTGCCACGCCTCTTGCAGGGCCTGCTTGTCCTCGCCGGAGGCCCGCGCCAGGCGCTCTCGGGCCACCCAGCGGTTGAGATCGAGGAGTTCGTTCTTGGGCAGGATGCCTTGGCGGTCGATGCGCGGCAGCAGGGGCTCGAGCCGCTCCCAGTCGCCCAGGGCGCGACAGCAGCCGATCATCAGCTCCAGGGCCCGGCGATGCTTGGGCTCCTTATCGAGGACGGCCGACACGCTCGCCTGAGCCTCTTCCCACTGCCCCGATTCGGCCTGCAGCTGCGCCTGGAGCAGCCGGACCGCCAGGTTGGCGTCGGGCCCGCTCTTCTCGGCCGTGGTCAGGTAGCCGTCCCGCACCTCGCGGGCGCCCCGGCGCTGGGCGGCGATCGCCGCGGTCAGGTAGTTCACCAGGGGCGCCTCGCTGCGCCGGGCGCTGTGCACCAGCTGCTTTTCGGCGGTGTCGTAGTCACCCTCGGCAAAGCGCAGCAGCCCGGAGGTGAGTTCTGTGCGGGCCGACTCCTGCCGCCGCTGGCCCTGCCAGCTACGCAGCCGGCGCGGCATGCTCCACAGCCGCCCAAGGGCGGCCAGGGCCAGGTAGAGCAGGAGGACCAAGAGCCCCAGGACCACGGCGGAGAAGAGCAAGCTCATCTCCAGCCGCCAAGGCCCCACGGAGAGCATCACGTAGCCCTCCTGCTGGTTGAAGTACAGCGCCGTAAGTACGGCACCGGCCAGGATCAGTAGGTAGATGAACAGGCGGCGCATGTCAGAACGGCTTCACTGGTTCAAGGAGGGGTTCGATATCCGGCAGGTCGTGCCGGATCGGCTCGTCGGCCAAGTCCAGTAGCTCGTCTCTGGCCTCGGCGACGCGCTCGTCGTCGGTGTCGAAGCGGCGTTCCAGCCACCCGGCGGCCCGCTCCAGCCCGGCGCGATAGCTCTCTTGGTCGCCGCTGTGCAGTGCCAGCAGGACGCTCTCCAGCTGCAGACGCAGCCCCTCGCGCAGGAAGTACTGCTGCTCCGGGGTGAGGAGTTCTTCCAGCTCCTCCTCGTGTTGCACCCGGACCAGCTCACCGAGTCCCTCGCGCAGGCGGCTCCAGGCCCGACTCAGAGCGCCCCGCCAGCCCTCCTCGGCTTCGTCGAGCTCCGGCAGATCCGGGGCCACGCCCTCGCCCGGATCGCCGGTGAGGGCAAGGTCATTGATCTCGTCCATGCGCGCAGTGATGCGCTCGCGGATGCCGCCAATATCCGGGCCGGAGTAGTCGAGCAGGGCGTCGATGGCCTCGCGGATGGCTTGGCGCTCCGGGATGCTCTCGCCGCCGAGTTCGGCCAAGAGGCCGTCGGCGCCCCGCAGGGCGGCCAAGGCGGAATCCACGTCGTGGTGGTGGCGGACCCGGTGGATGGCAATCTGCGCCAGGTAGCCGGCCTCGGCCTTCAGCCAGCCTTCCTCTTCCTGCTCGCTGCGCGCCCCGAGGCGCTCCATGTCCTCGTCGAGCCCCTCCTGCGCCGCAGCAAGTTCCTCGACCCGCTCTTCAAGGCGGGACTCGATCTCGTCCATGCGCTCGGTCAGTCGCGCGTCCAGATCCCCCAGCGCGGCCTCGCCGACGCCCTCCGCATCGCCCAGCTCATCGAACCGGGCGGCCAGATCGTCCACGCGGGACTCCAGTGACGCCAGGCTATCGGCGGTATCGTCGCTGGCCTGCTTGGCTGCCTCGACGTCCGCGGCGAGGGCGTCGAAGTCCTCCAGGTACTCTTCCAGGCGGGCGGCGGCCTCGGCCTGCTCGCGTGCCTTCTCAAGGGTCTCGTCGAGCTCGGCATCGCGCTCCTCCTGGGCGGCGACGCGCTCGTCGAGCTCTTGCTGAGCGGCCTGCAGTTCCTCGTAGAGCTGATAACCGTAGACGCCCGCAGCAACGGTGCCGCCGCCGAGCAGAACGATGACGAACCACAGGGTGAAACGGCTGCGCGGTTCGGGGGTGGAACTCAGCCGACTGCCACCGCCTCCGTCGCTGCCGCCGCCACTTCCGGAGCCGGACTTGCCGCTGTCCTGCTCCTTACCCTTGTGGTCCTCCTTGCCTTCCTTGTCGTCGCCGCCGGAGGCTTGCTCCTGGCTCGATTGGGTGCTCGCGGCGGCGCTGCTGGAACGTTCCTGGCCGGTGGCGTCGCTGCTGCTGCCCGCCTCGCCCGGCTGTTCACCGGGCCGGGTATCGCTCTGGCCACCGCCGGCGCTCTCCTGGCTGCTGCTGCCGGTGGCAGCGCCGGGCTGGGGGGCGGGCTGCCCTGGGCGGGCATCGCCGCGACGCGGGCTATCACCGCTGCGCGATTCGGAGGAACTCTGCGCGCCGCGGTTCGGATCCTCCGGGCGATTCCGGTCCTCCGGACGGTTGGGGTTGCTCATCTTCGCCTACTCCTGATCTCTGCCACGGCCCTGGCGGCGCGTGCGGTGGCCGCCGTGAGCTCTTCTTCCGCCGCGGTTGCCGCGATCTCGACATGTCCGGCGTGGGGGCTCGCCATGACCGCCACCCGGTCGCCGATGACGACCACCGCAGCCCGGGCGAGCCACCGTCGGCCACGGTCCCCGACGAGCTCCAGGAAGTTCTCCAGAACCTCGCCGCTGGTGGCGATGACGACCTGAACGCGGTCGGCCTCGGCGGCCGCGAGCAGCGGGGTGGGGTCGGCCGACGGCCGGATGCGTCGATAGACTTCCAGAAAACCCACCTCGGCGCCACAGTCGCGGAGTGTCTCGGCCAAGTGCGGCCGCCCTCCGACTCCGCGGACTATCATGACACGCCCCGAGCTGATGCTGCCAAGTTCCGTTTCCTCCAGCAGATCCTCGCTCGTGGCGCCATGGCGGGGGTAGAGCACCTCCTCGATGCCGTTGCGACGAAGTGCCTCGGCGGTGCCCCGGCCGACGGTGGCGCAGCGGGCGTGGGCGGCGGGGCCACCGGCGGCGCGGATGCGTGGCAGCCCGTGGTCGACGGCGTTCTGACTGACGAAGATCAGCCAGTCGGCGCCGGCGGCCTGCCGGGCTGCCTCCTGCCGTGCCGCGTCGTCCGGCTCGGCGGCGATCTCCAGGGTGGGAAACCGCCACACCTCGGCGCCGGCCTCCTCCAGGGCGTGAGCGAGACCCTCCGCCTGGTGGGCGGGTCGGCTGACGACGACGCCGGTGCCGTCCAGGGGCCCCGTCATGGCTGCTCGGCGAGGGCCTTGAGGATGCGGTCGGCCCCGCGGGCGAGTAGGTCGTCGCCCAGCTGGCGGCCCAGGTTCTCGGCATCGGCGGCGGGGCCGCGGATCTCGCCCCGGATGACTTCGCTGCCGTCAACGGCGCCCACCAGACCGCGCAGGTGGACCTCGTCGCCGTCGAGCTCGGCGTAGCCGCCGATGGGAACCTGGCAGCTGCCCTCGAGCCGGGCGTTCATGCCCCGCTCGGCGCTGATGCGGATGCGGGTGGGCTCGTGGTTGAGACCCTCCACGAGTTTCATGACCCGCTCGTCGCCCTCCCGGCATTCGATGCCGAGCGCACCCTGGCCCACCGCAGGCAGGCTCTGTTCCGGCGTCAGGCGCCCGGCGATGCGGTGCGTCAGCTCCAGGCGGTCGAGCCCGGAGGCGGCCAGGATGATGGCGTCGTAAACGCCATCGTCGAGCTTGCGCAGCCGGGTCTGGACGTTGCCGCGCAGGACCTCGATGTGCAGGTCGGGCCGGCGGTCCATGATCTGGCATTGACGGCGCAGGCTCGCCGTACCGACCCGGGCGCCGTGGGGGAGCTCATCCAGGTCCGTGTAGTGGTTGGAGACGAAGGCGTCCCGCGGATCGGCCCGGTCCGAGACGGCGGCCAGGGCGAAGCCGTCGGGCAGGCGCCAGGGAATGTCCTTCATCGAGTGCACGGCCAGATCGGCGTCGCCGCGCAGCATGCCGTCCTCGAGTTCCTTCATGAACAAGCCCTTGCCGCCAATGCGCGCCAGCGGCTGATCGAGGATCTCGTCGCCGCGGGTGGACATGGGGACCAGCTCCACCTCCAGGCCGGGGTGCAGGCGCTGCAGTTCGGCGGCGATGTGCTCGGCCTGCCACATGGCAAGCTGGGAACGGCGGGTGGCGATTCGCAGGGATTCAGCGGCCATTACGGTCCATCCTGACTGGTTAGACTCGGAGAAAAACACGCTAAAGTGTCGTCGCAATGCCGCCCCGGTTTCAACCTGTTGTCGCCGATAGTGACGCCGCAGGGGGCGCGCGCGACGGCCGCTCGGCACTACAATGACGGCCGCGCCGGCGCCCCCGCCGGGCGGGACGACCGGCTTGAGACCCTTTCCGCCCACTGAAAAGCGATCGTGAGCACCCGCTATGAGCCAGAAAGACGCAGCCCCCGGCCAGCAGCTGTGGACCGGCCGTTTCACTGAGGCGACCGACGCATTCGTCGAGCGCTTCTCGGCCTCGGTGCAGTTCGATGCCCGCCTCGCCCTGCACGACATCCAGGGCTCCGAGGCGCACGCCCGCATGCTTGCCGAGCGCGGTGTGCTGACCGAGGCCGAGCGCGACGCCATCCTCCAGGGCCTGGCCGAGATCCGCCAGGAGGTGGTCGAGGAGCGCTTCCCCTGGTCGCCGCAGCTCGAGGATGTCCACATGAACATCGAGCACCGGTTGACCCAGCGCATCGGCGAGGCCGGCAAGAAGCTCCATACCGGCCGCTCGCGCAACGACCAGATCGCCACCGACGTGCGTCTCTTCCTGCGCGAGGCCATCGACACCATCCGCGCCGAGCTTGCCCGCTTCCAGAACGGCCTGGTCGATCTGGCCGAGCGCGAGGCCGACACCATCATGCCCGGCTTCACCCACCTGCAGGTGGCCCAGCCGGTGACCTTCGGCCACCACATGCTGGCCTGGTACGAGATGCTCGAGCGCGATCGCGACCGGCTGGCCGACTGCCGTCGCCGGCTCAACCAGTGCCCCCTGGGCGCCGCGGCGCTGGCCGGGACTTCGTTCCCCATCGACCGCGAGGCGACCGCCCGCGAGCTGGGCTTTGATGGGCCGACGCGCAACTCCCTGGACTCGGTCAGTGACCGCGACTTCGCCATCGAGTTCTGTGCCGACGCCAGCCTGGTCCTCGTGCACCTCTCGCGCATGGCCGAGGAGCTGGTGCTGTGGACGTCGCAGCAGTTTGGCTTCATCGACTTGCCGGATCGCTTCTGCACCGGTTCGTCGATCATGCCGCAGAAGAAGAACCCCGACGTGGCGGAGCTGGTGCGCGGCAAGGCCGCCCGGGCCCAGGGCAGCCTGGTTCAGCTGCTGACCCTGATGAAGGGCCAGCCGCTGGCCTACAACCGGGACAACCAGGAGGACAAGGAGCCGCTGTTCGATGCCGTGGATACGGCCCGTGATGCGCTCACCGCCTTCGCCGATATGGTCCCGGCGCTGACCGTCAACCGCGAACGCTGCCGCGAGGCGGCCCGGGCCGGTTTCGCCACCGCCACCGATCTGGCCGATTACCTGGTTCGCCAGGGGCTGGCTTTCCGCGACGCCCACGAGGTGGTCGGCCGTGCCGTGCGCTACGCCACGGAGGCCGACCGCGACCTGGCCGAGCTCAGCCTCGAGGAGCTGCGGCAGTTCTCCGCGGCCATCGGCGACGACGTCTTTGCGGTCCTGACCCTCGATGGCTCGGTGGCGGCGCGTTCCCACATCGGCGGCACGGCGCCGGAGCAGGTCCGTGCCCAGGCCCGTGCGGCCCGGGAGCGCCTGGCTTGAGCCACCGCCCGCGTAAGCGTTTCGGGCAGAACTTCCTGCGCGATCCGTCGGTCATCCAGCGCATGATCACGGCGATCGCCCCGCGGCAGGGGCAGACGCTGCTGGAGATCGGCCCCGGCGAGGGGGCACTGACCGAGCCGCTGCTCGAACGCCTGGGCAGCCTGACGGCGGTGGAGCTCGACCGCGATCTGGCGCCCCGGCTGCGCGAGCGTTTCGGCCCTGCCCTGACGGTGATCGAGGGTGACGCCCTGGAGCTGGATCCGGCCGGGCTGGCTCCGGCCCAGGGGCGACTGCGCGTGGTGGGGAATCTGCCCTACAACGTCTCGACGCCGATCCTGTTTCACCTGCTCGCCGCCGCGGACACCATCGAGGATCTGCACCTGCTCCTCCAGCGGGAGGTGGTGGATCGGATGGTGGCGCCGCCGGGGAGCCGGACCCGGGGGCGGCTGTCGGTGATGGTGCAGTACCGCTGCCGGGTGGAGCGCTGCTTCAACGTGCCGGCCGGGGCGTTCTTCCCGGCGCCGAAGGTGATGTCGTCGTTTGTTCGCCTCGTCCCCCACCGTCCGCTGCCGGCGCCGGCCCAGGACGAGGCGTGGCTGCAGGAGGTGGTGACGGCGGCCTTCGCCGGGCGGCGCAAGACGCTGCGCAACAGCCTCAAGGGGCGGGTCGCGGAGGCGGCGTTCGAGGCGGCGGGGGTCGATCCCGGGGCGCGGGCCGAGACGCTCTCGGTGGAGGCCTTCGTGCGCCTCGCCGATGCCGCACGGGGCGCACCGGAGACCGCCGCAGGGCGGTGAGAGGGAGTCGTACTGACTGACGGTGCTT